>CALXDE010000036.1 GCA_944386965.1 uncultured Oscillospiraceae bacterium | reverse complement strand
TGGACGCGGTCATCAACTACGACGTGCCGGACGAGAACGAGTACTACGTCCACCGCATCGGCCGCACCGGCCGGGCCAAGCGCCACGGCGTGGCCTTTACCCTGGTGGCGGACTACCCGGCCATGGTGCGGCTGGACGATATCGCCAAGCACACCCGCAACGAGATCACCCAGATGAAATTTGACGCCGAGGGCCGGCTGGTGGAAGCGTAAGCGCGTTTTTTTTTTTTTTTTAGAGGCAGAATTCCAGAAAATGGGAACTGCCTCTGCTTTTTTATCCGGATTTGAAAAAATTGTAAACATTTGTAACCTTTTTGACCTGCCGCCTTTACAAGCCGGAAAAAAGTGGGTATAATGGGGCGTGCGCCTGCGGGGCGCGAAACCATCAAAAAGGAGAGAGCGTCAGCTTATGAAGCGATGGCTTGCGATATGTTTGAGCGCCGTGCTGCTGCTGTCGGCAATGGCCGGCTGCGGCGGAAACGGCGGGCAGGATGAGAAAACACCGGAGGGGGGCGCTTCCCTCGACCTGTCGGTCCGATGCACGGGGGCGGTCAGCGACCTGGACCCGGCCCGGGCGCCGGAGCAGAACACGGAGACAATCACCCACCATCTCTTTGAGAATCTTCTGCGCTGGGAGGATGACGGCAGCGGTCATGCCGTGCTGGCAAACGGCGCGGCCAGCAGCTACACGGTGGAGCAGAACAACGACGGTTCCACCACCTACACCTTCACCATCCGCGGCGACGCCAAGTGGTCCGATGGGGAGAGCGTGACGGCAGAGGACTTTGTCTACGGCTGGCAGCGGCTTTTCGGTATGGAGAATCCCCCGGGGACCATCCACCAGCTCTATATGGTGGAGGGGTTCGACCAGGCCTGGGGCAATCGGGACGGCACCCTTCTCACCGGAGTGTACGCCCCGGCCAGCGATACCCTGGTCATTGAGATCACCGACCAGTGCGCCTATTTCCTGGATGCCTTCTGCGCCGGGACGCTGACCATGCCGGCGCGGCAGGACGTTGTGGAGCGGTATGGGGCCGGCTGGGCCAACGACCCGGAGACACTGGTCACCAACGGGCCCTATACGGTGCGGACCGCGGATGCCCAGTACGTTGTGATGGAAAAGAATGCCCATTACTGGGATGCCGCTCAGGTACAGGCGGACACCATCACCTTCACCTGGAGCGGCGACGCGGCGGCCTCCTACCAGAGCCTGCTGGACGGGGAGCTGGACTTCCTGGCGGAGCTGCCGGAGGAGGAGATCGCCGCCCGGACGGAGGCGGGGACCCTCTCGGTGGAGCCGGCGCCCAGTACATACGCCCTGTTGCTGAACAACCTGGCGGCGCCCTTTGACGACGCCACGGTGCGCCAGGCCTTTGCCTCCTGTGTAGACACGGCGGAGCTGACCGCCGCGGTGGGGGACGCGACCCTTACCGCGGCCACGGGCTTTGTGCCCCACGGCGTTGTCAACCGGGACGATCAGCAGCAGACATTCCAGGAGCAGCCGGAGGAAGATGGCATTGCCCTGCCGGAGGATCTGCTGGATGGCCAGGAGGAGGAGACGCCGGAAGCCGTTTTGGATTTCCGGGCGGTGGGGGACGCGAGCCTCCCAGAGGCGGAACCCTGGGAGACGCGGACCCTCCGGGCCCGGGAGCTGCTGAGCCAGGCGGGCTATCCCAATGGCCGGGATTTTCCGGAGGTGACCTATCTCTATGAGAACACCCCGGAAAACCAGGCGGCGGCGGAGTATCTCCAGGGCGTGTGGCAGGAGGTGCTGGGCGTCCAGGTGGTGCTGGAGCCCACCGACGGGGACACCCTTCGCACCCGGCTGCTGGCCGGGGAGTTTACCATGGCGGCCTTCCGGTTTGACGCCGCCTATGACGACGCCACAGCCTTCCTCAACCGCTGGGACTCTGAGGCCGGGGCCATCGGCGGGAATCTGATCGGGTTCAATGACCGGGCCTATGACCTGCTGTTGTATGTGGTGCCGGAGACGGCCAGCAACGCCGGACGGGAGGCCTGCCTCCACGACGCGGAGCGGATTTTGCTGGAGAGCGGCGGTGTGGTGCCTCTGTTTTACTATGGGCGCGCCGCCCAGCTGGCCGAGGGCCTCACGGGCCTGTACGGGCTTACGGATGGGACCTATTTCTTCTGGAGCGTAGGCCCCGCGGCAGAATAGAGCGCGGCGGAAAGGGGAGCGTCCTGGCGGGCGCTCCCCTTTTCAGCCGGGAGGAACATGGGAAAGACGGACGCTGAGAAGCGGGATGGAAAAAGGAGGATCACCATGGGAAAAACAAGCGCTGCGGAACTGATAGACTTCATTGCCGGCAGCCCAAGCCCCTTTCACGCGGTGGATTGTGTCCGCCGGGAGCTGGAGGCGGCGGGGTACCGGCCGTTGTGGGAGGGAGAGCCCTGGGTCATAGCGCCGGGGGAGAAGGGCTATGTCACCCGCAACGGCTCGTCTCTGATTGCCTTTCAGGTGCCCCGGGGAAACTGGAGAGGATTTCTCCTGTCCGCCAGCCACAGCGACGCACCCACGTTCCAGCTCAAGACCCACGGGGAGCTGGAGGGGCCGGAGGGGTATCTCCGTCTGAACACCGAGCGCTACGGGGGAATGCTGTGCGCGTCCTGGCTGGACCGGCCGCTGTCCGTGGCGGGGCGGGCTCTGGTGCGCCTGCCGGGCGGAGCGGAGAGCCGGCTGGTGAACATTGACCGGGATCTGGCCCTGATTCCCAACGTGGCCATCCACATGAACCGGGAGGTGAACAACGGCTTTTCCTATGACCCCAAGACGGACCTGGTGCCCCTCCTGGGATTGGCGGGAGACAAGGGGAAGCTCCGCGCCCTGGTGGCCCAGGCCGCCGGCGCCGGGGAGGAGGATCTGCTGGGGGCGGATCTGTTCCTGTACCTGCGGCAGCGGGGGACCATCTGGGGCGCGGGGGAGGAGTTCATTTCCGCGCCCCGGCTGGATGACCTCCAGTGCGCGTTCGGATGCCTGCGGGGCTTTTTGGCCGCTGAGATGGGGGAGAGCCTGCCGGTCTACTGCCTCTTTGACAATGAGGAGGTGGGCAGCGGCACCCGCCAGGGGGCGGACAGCGACTTTTTGCAGACCGTGTTGGAGCGGCTGTGCGCCGCCCTGGGGCGGCCCTTCCCGGAGGCCGCGGCCCACAGCTTCCTTGTCTCCGCCGACAACGCCCACGCCGTTCACCCCAACCACCCGGAGTATGCCGACCCCACCCACCGGCCCCGCCTCAACGGCGGCGTGGTCATCAAGCACAGCGCCAGCCAGCGCTACACCACCGACGCCGTCTCCCAGGCGGTGTTCGCGGAGCTGTGCCGCCGCGCGGATGTGCCGGTGCAGCACTTTGCCAACCGCTCGGACCTGCCGGGGGGCTCCACCCTGGGAAACATCGCTCTGGCCCATGTCTCCCTCCACAGCGTGGACATCGGCCTTGCCCAGCTGGCCATGCACTCGGCCTATGAGACGGCGGGGGCGGAGGACACAGCGCACCTGATCCGGGCCATGACCGCCTACTACAGCGCCTCCTTCTCCGCCGAGGGGGACGGGCGCTTCCACTTCTGAACTGCGCCCGGGACAAAAAAAGAGAGGACCTGCCGTACTGGTGGTACATGGCAGGTCCTCTCTTTTCGCGCCTCAGAAGCGGGATAGGGAGAAGGAGGGGGTCATGGCGAAATAGGTGTAGTTGGCAAAGCGCCCGGTCTGGTCCCCCCAGGTGGGGTCGATATGATAGAGCGTCCCATCCAGCTGGGCCACCGTCCAGATGTGGTCGGCGGTGGAGGCGGTGGTGCAGTCGATGCCCTCCAGCTTCAGCAGCAGGTTGTAGGCGGCGGTGTACCCGTCGCACACGGCGGCGCCCATGGTGAAGAGACTGTATGCGCTGTGGGACAGGGAGGTATCCGTGGCCCGGTAGTCATAGTAGGCGTTGTCACAGATCCAGGTGTAATAGGCCCGGGCCTTTTCCAGTTCCGACATGCCGGCGGTGATGGTGCCGTTCTGCCACAGGTGGTCGTGAACGGCGATGGCGGCCTCCAGAGTCCGGTCCCGGGCGGTGCGGAAGAGGGCGTCGGAGAAGAGACTGCTGTAAAACCGGAAGGTGACGGTGCCGCTGCTGGTGCTGTAGTTGCAGGTGACGGCGTTGTACCCCTGCTCGATGTAGGTGCGCGCTGTGCTGAGATAGGCGTTCATCAGCTCCGTCACAAAGCTGCGGGTCAGGAGCCCTCCGTCAAAGCGCAGGGCAATGGTGTTCCCGCCGCTTTTGAGCATGTGGCGGACGTTGGCGTCGATAGAGGCCGAGTCATCCAGGTCATGGGTGGTGTAGCGGGTGGTGCCGCCGCGGATCAGATCCGTGTAGGTGGTGCCCTGGGCAGTGTAGGCGGAGGACACGTCCCAATCCAGCGTCAGCCGCAGGGACGGGTCGATCAGCCGGGTCAGCATGGCGGCAAACTCGCCGCGGGTGATATAGGCGCTGGGATAGAAGGAGCCCTGGTCGTCGGCCCCGGTGAGAATCCCCCAGCGGTAGAGCTGCAGGATATCCGACTGATAGGGCGTATAGTCGTTCACATCGGTGATGTAGAGGCGCAGCGCGTACCCCATGGTGACGGCGGTGTCGTTGATGGGGGAGAAGAGGCTGGCCGGGAGAATGCCCGCCAGGATGTGGGCCATCTGGGCGCGGGTGGCGTACTGCTCGCAGCGGCCGGAGAACTGGGAGGCGGCGGAGACGCCGCTGGCGACGAGGTACTGGACATAGGGCGTATACCAGGGACCGGCGCTGTTGGCGTAGGTTCGGGCGCCCGCCTCCGGGTCCCCCGCGTAATAGGCGCTGCGGACCCGGGCGGCGAAGCTCAGCGCCTCGCCGATGGTGATGCTGCTGGAGACGCCGAAGAGGGAGTCGGTCTGTCCCTCCGTCAGGCCCATGGCGTAGAGGGCGGCAATGTTGTCATAATACCAGCTCTCCCGCGCCACATCGGTGAAGCGGCCGTCATAGGCGCGGATGGGAGCGAAATTTTCCAGCGAAGCGCTGACAGCCAGGACCGGCAGGGCGCTGAGCAGCACGACAACGCACAGAACCATGGCGCAGAACCGCTTTTTCATGGGCTTGTACCTCTTTCTGCCCCCGGCGGGGGCGTCAGGACGCGGGGACCAGGATATCCATGTCCTCCAGCGTCAGGGGCTGGTCATAGGGGTTGAAGGAACTGTTGACCAGTTCCAGGACCTCCTCCGGATAAAGGATGTAGTAGCTGCCGCCCTTATAGTAGCCGGTGCCGTCTCCGGGGAGGGTGAAGAAGTGGACGTTGTCCATACCGATGGTGAGGACCTGCTGGCCCAGCCACACCAGATTGCCCACGGTGAGCTCCGTGTCCACATACTTGACGAACAGGTCGGCATAGGTCTTGATCATGTCCAGATCCAGCGTGGCGAGCATCTGCTTGGCCACGGTGATGAGAAAGTTTTGCTGAGTCTGGATGCGGCCGATGTCCCCGTTGGGATAGCCGCTGTTGGGCTCGTTGTTTTGGCGCCAGCGGACCACCTTCAGGGCATCTTCGCCGTTCAGGTACTGCATGCCTTTGCTGAAGTGGATGTGGAGATCCTGGGTGGGATCGTCGTAGTTCATGTCGATGGGCACCTCGAAATTGACACCGCCGATGGCGTCCACCAGCTCCACAAAGCCCTCCAGGTCCACGGCCACATAGTAGTCCACCGGGATGCCCAACAGCTTGGACAGCTCCTGACACAGCCGCTCCACCCCGCCCACGTTGTAGGAGGCGTTGAACTTGGGCACGTTCCAGTCGGTGTTGATCAGGGTGTCCCGGGGAATGCTGACAGCGTTGATCACCCCCTGGTCCACGTCCACCATCACCAGAATGTTGGTGTCGCTGCCGCCGTTATCGTCGTCATGGCCGGAGAGCAGAATGGTGTAGCAGTTCTCCCGGCGCTGCCGGGCAGGCTCCGGGTCGGCGTCTGTCTGGCCGCTGAGATCCGGGTCGTGCTCGTGGTCCTCCGGAACGTGGTCCGGATCGTCCGGCAATTCCGGCGGACGGGCAAAGCAAAAATAGGCGCCGATCAGACCGGCGCAGACGAACAGAACGATGGCGGCAATCAGGACCGCGCGCTCCCTGGGGGAGCGCCTGCGGTGGTGCGGCGTGGTTGAACGGGACATGGGGTGAAACTCCTTTTGTGTGAAATGGGAAACCGGGGCGCGGTGACAGGCTTCCCCGGATCGTACAACACATTTATAGCACAAAACCGTCCGGCTTACAAGGAGGCGGGGAAACCTGTCATTATTTGTTTTCGATTTGTTTACAACTTGTTACCCTTTTCCAGCAGCGCCCGGATCTCCTCCAGGGCCAGGGACTGGGCGTAGAGCGCGGCGTAGATCCATTCGATGCCCTCCCGGGAGATGACGGCGGGAGGACGGGAGACGGCGGGGATGGGATGGGCGTAGCGGTGCGTGGGCATACCGGCGGAAGGGAGAGGGGCGGCGCTCTGGGACGCGGGATGGACAGATGGACGCATGGCTTTTTCCTCCATTTCCTGTGTTTCTGCCCTATTTTATGAGAGGCGGCCGCGATTGGTGCCGTTCTTCCGGCGCGGTCCGGCAGCGCGGGCGGCGGGAGCGCCGCCTTCGCTTGTCCTCCGCCGGCCGGGCCGGGAGGGGGATGCCTCAGGCATCCCCCCGGTATTTTCTGCGGGTGGCAATGCCGCCCCGGATGTGGCGCTGGGCCTTGTTCTCGTCCAGAACGGCCTTCACCTGGAGGTACAGGGGGCGGTTGTACAGCACAAGCCGCTCGCTGAGGTCCTTGTGGACCGTGCTTTTGCTGATGCCGAACTTCTGGGCGGCGGCCCGGACGGTGGCCCGGTTTTCTATGATATACACGGCCAGCTCACAGGCCCGCTCCTCGATGTTTCCCTTCAAACTGACACACTCCCTATCCCGAGTTGTTCCATCTATATGCGCCGGGGAGAAAAAGCATGCCGGATGGGGAAAACGAAAACAGCCCGGAGACACGGCTCCGGGCTGTCCAGATGGGGGCGGGCTACTCCACGCTCTTGAGGCTCTCGACCATATCCACTTTTTTCAGCTTGAAATGGGCGGCCACGTTCACCGCCAGGGAGAACACCACCGTCAGCGCCGCTGCCAGAGCGTAGGCGTAGGGGGGCGCGGTGCGGCCGAACATCACCATGTCCACCTCCACCGTCAGTACCAGCCAGCTGTGGAGGAGACGGCCCATGGCCAGACCCAGGGCAATGCCAAAAATGGTCAAAAAGATATTTTCCCGGTAGACATAGGCGGAAACCTCCCCGTCATAGAATCCCAGGACCTTCAGGGTGGCCAGCTCCCGGATGCGCTCGGTGACGTTGATGTTGGTCAGGTTGTAGAGCACCACGAAGGCCAGGGCCGCCGCGGCCACGATAATGATGACCACTGCGTAGTCCACACTGTTCATGCTCTCGGTAAAGGTGTCCCGCACCGTGGCGATGTAGGAATAGGATGCCACGCCGTTCATGGCCATGAGATCCGTGGAGACTTGGTCGGACACGGCGGAACTGTCCTCGCCATAGGCCAGGAGCAGCACATTGTCGTCGATCGTCTCCCCGAAGAGGCGGGCATAGCAGTCCTCGGTGAGGTAGACATAGTGCTGGACATAGTTCTCGGCGATGTCCGCCACGGTGGCGGTGACCCGGCTGTCCCCATCCAGAGTGATGGAGTCCCCAACGCCGACGCCCAGCAGCTCCGAGAGCTTCTCCGAGAGGACCACGCCGTCCTCCGGCAGAGCGAGGGGCGCGTTGTCCTGCCGGTGACGCAGATGGACAAACTGGCTGAAGTCCTCCTGGTCCGCCACGGCAAACAAGGTCACCCCCTCCAGGGCGCGGCTGTCGCTGGAGGCGTCCACCGACTCCTGATAGCTGGGGAGCCACCGGTCCACGGCCCCGCTCTCATCGAGGTAGGAGGCGATGATGCCCCACTGCCGGTCGGTGAGATGCTCCTCCAGACCCACGGTGGCATCATAGAGGAAGATCTCGTCAAACTGCTTGTCGAGGATGTCGAAAATAGAGTTGTGCAGGCCGAAGCCCGTGACGATCAGGGCCGTGCACCCGCCGATGCCGATGACCGTCATCCAGAAGCGCCGCTGATAGCGGAAGAGGTTGCGCATGGTGACCTTCCAGGTGAAGCTCAGGTGCCGCCACAGCGGACGGATGTACTCCAGGAAGACGCGCTTGCCGGCCTTGGGGGCGCGGGGGCGCATAAGGGCCGCCGGGGTGGCCAGCAGGGTGGAGGCACAGGCCCACACCGCCGCGGCGGTGGTGCACAGCACCGCCGCCGCCACCGCCAGGATACAGATGCCCGGCTGGGGCAGAAATTCCACCGGCGGGATGGCGTACATGATGTTGAAGGCGTTGGCGATGACCAGGGGGATGAGGGTGCACCCCACCAGGAGGCCCGCCGCGCCCCCCAGAAAACTGGCGGAGAAGGCGTAGCCGATATATTTGACGCTGATGGCCGCCCGGCCGAAGCCCAGGGCCTTCAGGGAGCCGATCTGGGTGCGCTGCTCCTCCACCATGCGGGTCATGGTGGTCAGACACGCCAGGGCCGCCACCAGGAAGAAAATCACCGGGAAGATGTCCGCCAGGTTTCCCACCCGCTCGGCATCCTGGGAGTAGCCCACGATGCCCACGTTGGTGTCCCGGCCCAGGACGTACCATTCACAATCGTCCAGGTCGTCCAGTTCCCACTGGGCCTCGGCCAGTTTATCCTCGGCCTCGCCGATCTCCTCCTCGGCCTCGGCCTTGCCGTCCTCATACTCCTGAACGCCGTCGGCGTACTCCGTCTCGCCGTCCTGGAGGTCCCGATAGGCGTCGTTGAGCTCTGCCTGGGCGTCGGCTGTCTCCTGGGCCAGGGTGACCCGGGCGTCCTCCAGCTCTTGCAGACCGTCGTTGTACTCCTGCCAGCCGTCGTCCAGCTCCTGCCGGCCCTCGGCATAGTCGGATTCCCCGTCCTGGAGCTGCTGATAGGCGTCCTCCAGCTCGACCTTGGCGTCCTCCAGCTCCTGGCGCCCCTCCTCGATCTCCTGCTCCGCCTCCTCCAGCTGTTCCTTGGCGTCCTCCAGCTCCCGCTTGGCGGAGCGGAGCTGGGCGGCGCCGTCGTAATACTCCTGCCAGCCGTCGTCCAGCTCCCGCCGGGCGGAGAGGAGCTGGGCGTAAGAGGCGGTCACCCCGGCGCTGTCGGTCGGCAGCTGCGCGGCCTGGGCCTGCAGCGTCGCCAGGCCGGTCTGCGCCTGGGTGAGCAGGTCGGTGAGCGTGGCGACAGTGGCCTGGGCTTGGGAGAGCTGGGCCTCCAGCTCCTCCAGGGAAGGGGAGGGGGCAGCGGAAGGGTCGCCGCCCTCCGGCGGCGCGCCGCCGGTCAGGGCCGCGATGGCCTCCTCCAGCCGGGCAACCGCCTGCTGGGCGGCTGTCAGCTGGGTTGTCAGAGTAGCGATCTGCTCCTGCAGGGAGAGGATATTCTGGCTGAGCTGGCCGTGTATGCCGGACAGGACTCCGGTCAGAATCGCGTTGGCGTTGGGCTCTCCGCGGTACGCGGCAGCCACCAGGGCGTTTGCGGAGGCGTAGCCCCCTGTGGACCCGGCCTGGCTGGCCGCGGTCCAGATGGTCTGTACCAGCTGGTCAAACTGCTCCTTGCCCGCGGCGTAGTCGGCCTCACCGTCGTTGAGCCGGGTCCGGGCGCGGTTGAGTTCCCGCTGGCCGGCCTCGTACTCCTCCAGACCGTCCTCATAGGCCACCACGCCGTCCAAGTACTCCTGGTACCCCTCCTCAAACTCCTCCAGGCCGTCCTGATATTCCTGATAGCCCTCATAGTACTCGTCCCAGCCGTCGTCCAGCTCGGTCCGGGCGTCGGAGAGCTCCTGTTCGCCCTCGTTCAAATCCACCAGGGCGTCGGCAAGCTCCTGTTCACCGTCGGCGATCTCCTGCTCCGCCTCGGCCACGCTGTCGTTGAGCTCCTGGACGCCGTCGTAGTAAGTATTCCAGCCGTCGTCCAGCTCCCTGCGGGCGTCGGAGAGCTCCGCCTGGGCGTCGGAGAGCTCCTGTTCCGCCTCTGCCCTGGCCTCGTCCAACTCGGCCCTGGCGTCGTCGATCTCCGCCTGGGCCTCTCCCACCAGATTGTCCTGGCGCAGCTGGGCCCGCTCCTGGGCCAGCGCGTCCAGGCTGTCCAGAAGAGCCTCCGCCCCCTCGTCGTAGGCGTCGCTGTAGCTGTTGAGCGCTTTGAGTCCTGTTCCGGTGAAATAAGCCACACTGTAGTAGTCCCAGGTGAAATTCTCCTCCGGGATGTACACATAGGCCGACACGCTCCCGGTGCCCAGGGACGAGGTGCCCCGGTCGGTGCTGACATACAGCGGGCTTTTGACCGTTCCCACCACGGTGTACGCCTGCCGCTCCAGGGCGTCGGCGTTGTCCTCCCCGGGGACGATGGAGAGGGTGTCCCCGATGGAGAGGCCCAGGTCAATGAGCAGCAGCTCCTCCGTGACGCACTCGTCCGGGCGCTCGGGCAGGCGGCCTTCTTCCACCGTGAGGAGGTTGATGTCCTCCGGCACCGAGCGGACGATGACGATGCTGTCCTCCGACACGGCGTCCACGTTGTAGCCGCCCTCCACCGCCTGGATGCCCGGGGCGGCGGAGAGGGCGGCCAGGTCCTCCTCCACAATCCCCAGCGTGGAGAGGACATACCCGTCCATCAGGTTGGTTTCGTCATAATAGTTGTCCGCCGTGTACTCCATGTCCGGGGCTGTGGTCCTAAGTCCCGAGAGAAACGCCACCGCCAGGGCTGAGAGCACCAGGATGGAGAGAAAGCGGCTCCTGGTGTGCCAGACCTCCCGCAGCGCGTCGGTGAGCAGGCGGTTCCTTTTCCTTCCGCGCTTCACCACTCGATCGCCTCCACCGGGGTGGGATGGTCATTGCGCTCCATGGCCGCCACCCTCCCGTTTTTGATGTGGATGACCCGGTCGGCCATGGGGGTGAGGGCGGTGTTGTGGGTGATGACCACCACGGTCATGCCCTCCTGGCGGCAGGTGTCCTGGAGAAGCTTGAGGATCTGCTTGCCGGTGATATAGTCCAGGGCCCCGGTGGGCTCGTCGCACAGCAGGAGCTTTGGATTTTTGGCCAGGGCCCGGGCAATGGCCACCCGCTGCTGTTCGCCGCCGGAGAGCTGGGCGGGGAAGTTGTCCATCCGCTCCCCCAGCCCCACGTGCCTGAGCACATCCGCCGCGTCCAGCGGCTCCCGGCAGATCTGGGAGGCCAGCTCCACATTCTCCAGGGCCGTCAGGTTCTGGACCAGATTGTAAAACTGAAAGACAAAGCCGATGTCATAGCGGCGGTAGGTGGTGAGCTGCTTGGGGGTGTAGCTGCTGATGACGGCGCCGTCCACCGTGATGGTGCCGCCGGAGCAGCTGTCCATGCCGCCCAGCATGTTGAGCACCGTGGTCTTGCCGGCCCCGGAGGGACCCACGATGATGGCGAACTCCCCCTTTTCGATGGTGAAGGTGATGCCGTCCGCGGCGCGGATGGTGACCTCCCCCATCTGATAGATTTTTTCCACGTTTTCAAAGCATATATAGGGCATACGCCGCCTCCTGTCTGTTAAAAAACAGGTGTTGATTATTTCTCTATCCTCCATTATAGTAGATACAGCAGGGAATACAAGGGGCAGATCGGCATGCGGCGTTTGAAAACCGACAACACAGGGATAGAGTGTCGGGGAATTTTGTGAACGATTTGTAAAGAGACGCGTACGAGAAGGAAGGGGGAGAGACGCTGTGGAGAAGAAGGTGGACCGCCGGGTCCGGCGGACAAAGGAGCGGCTGAAGCAGGCCATGACGGAGCTGCTTCAGGAGAGGAGCATCCGGGAGATCACCGTCCGGGAGCTGACGGAGCGGGCGGATGTGAACCGGGGCACATTCTACGCACACTATGCCGATCTCTACGATATGCTGGAGCAGATGGAAAACGAGCTGCTGGGGGAATTTGAGGCTTTGCTGGACCGCCACGCGCCGGACGACCTGACCCAGGACTTGTCGCCGCTGCTCTCGGACGTGTTCTGCTTCGTGGAGGGAAACCGGACGCTGATGCCGGTTTTCCTGGGCCAGCAGACGGCGGACCGCTTCCTGCGCCGGTTCAGCCAGGTGATCTATGACCGGTGCCTGCGGGAGTGGGCGGGACTCTATCCGCTGGGAGATGTGTCGGGGCCCAACTACTACCTGGAGTTCGAAGTCTCCGGTACGGTCAATCTGGTGAGAACCTGGGCCCGGCAGGGCTTTCAGGAGAGTCCGGAGGCCATGGCGAAGCTGGCGGGGCGGCTCATCCTGCGGGGGGTGCAGTCGCTGTGGGAGAGTTGACAGAGGCGGCCGGTATCGGTTATGATACAAAGCGACATTTCTGAAGAAAAAGGAGTAGGCCATGTGGTTTGACGAAGCGGTGATCTATCAGATCTACCCCCTGGGGCTGTGCGGCGCCCCCGGGGAGAACGACGGCGTGGAGGCCCACCGGATTCTGCGTCTGCTGGACTGGGTGAAGCACATCAGGGAGCTGGGGGCGGATACCGTGCTGCTCAATCCCCTGTTTGACAGCGACCGCCACGGCTATGACACCCGGGACTACAATCGGGTGGACTGCCGCCTGGGGACAAAGGAGGACCTGCGGCGGGTCTGTGACGCGTTTCACGCCGCCGGCATCCGGGTGATGCTGGACGGGGTGTTCAACCACGTGGGCCGGGGGTTCTGGGCCTTCCGGGACGTGCGGGAGAAGAGGTGGGACAGCCCCTACAAGGACTGGTTCCACATCGACTTCGGCGGCAACAGCAATTACAACGACGGCTTCTGGTACGAGGGGTGGGAGGGCCACTACGAGCTGGTGAAGCTCAACCTCCACAACGGCGCGGTGGTGCAGCACCAGTTTGACGCTATTGGCGGCTGGGTGGCGGACTACGGCATCGACGGGCTGCGCCTGGATGTGGCCTACTGTCTGCCCGTGGACTACCTGCGGCAGCTGCGCGCCTTTACCGACAGCCTCCGGCCGGACTTTGCCCTCATGGGGGAGACGCTCCACGGGGACTACAACCGCTGGATGGGGGAGGGACTGTGCCACAGCGTCACCAACTATGAGTGCTACAAGGGCCTGTGGTCCAGCTTCAACTCCATGAACCTCTTTGAGATCGGCCACAGCCTCCAGCGCCAGTTTGGGCCGGAGCCCTGGACGCTCTACAAGGGTCAGCATCTGCTGAGCTTCCTGGACAACCACGACGTGGAGCGGATCGCCACCATGCTGCAGAACAGGGAGCATCTGAAACCGGCCTATGGCCTGCTCTTTGGCATGCCCGGTGTCCCGGCGGTGTACTACGGCAGCGAGTGGGGCATCCAGGGCCGGAAAGGGGATGGGGACGCCGCGCTGCGCCCAGCCCTGGAGCGGCCGGAGTGGAACGGCCTGACGGATTGGATCGCCGCCCTGGCGAAGGCGCGGCACAGCAGCCGGGCGCTGCGGTACGGCGCCTACCGGAACGTGCTGCTCACCAACCATCAGATGATCTTCGAGCGCTCCGTGGAGGGGGAGCGGGTGCTGGTGGCGGTGAACGCGGGCGGCGAACCCTTTGCCGCCCACTTTGACGCCGGCTGCGGCCTGGCGTGGGACCTGATCACCGGACAGCAGCACGATTTCGGCGGGGGGAGCCTCCTGGCCCCCTACAGCGTCTGTTTCTGGAAGATGGAGCGGTAGCGCGGCGAGAAGCGCCCCGCCCGGCAGAGGCCGGGCGGGGCGCTTTGCCTGCCGGGGCGGAAATTTTTGGGGGTGGCGCAGAAACTTCTTGACAAACATAATTCCTACCTTATAATAGGAATTGCGAGAGGTGAATTCTCATGAAAGTTTCTATGAAAAGCCGGTATGCCCTGCGGTTGATGCTGACCCTGGCCCTCCACGAGGAGGAGAATCTCTCGGTGAAGACGGTGGCGGCCATGCAGGGGATCAGCGAAAAATATCTGGAGCAGGTGATCCCTGTGCTGGTGCGGGATGGCTTCGTGAAAAGCGTCCGGGGCGCCAAGGGGGGATACCGCCTGACCAGAAGCCCGGATGACTACACCATTGGCCAGATCTTGCGGGCAGTGGAGGGGAGCCTCGCTCCGGTGTCCTGCCTGGACGACGAGGTCAACCAGTGCGAGCGCTGCAACGAGTGCGTGACGCTGGAGCTGTGGGAACAGGTGGACCGGGCCATTGCCAACGTGGTGGACCACGTGACGCTGGCGGATCTGGTGGACAAGCAGCGGCGCCTGGCGCGCCGGCATGTCCTGGCGGAGCAGGGGGCCGCCTCCCGTGTGTCAGAAATACAATAAATCCTATTTTCCTATAGGGAAATAGGAGAAAGAGAAGGAAGTGTTCTGATGTTTGTCTATGCGGACAACGCGGCGACCACCGCGCTGAGCCCCGCGGCTCTGCGGACCATGACCGCCGCTTTACAGGATGTGTACGGAAATCCCTCCAGCCTTCACCGGATGGGGCGGATGGCCTCCGCGTCCCTGCGGGGGGCCCGGGAAACCATGGCAAAGTATCTGGGGGCAAAGCCGGAGGAGATCTATTTCACCGGCTCAGGCACTGAGGCGGACAACTGGGCCCTGCGGGCGGCGGCTTATGCCGGGGCAAAGCAGGGGAAGCGCCACCTGATCTCCTCGGCCATCGAGCACCACGCGGTGCTCCACACCCTGGCGGCCCTGGAGAAAGAGGGGTTCGAGGTGACGCTGCTGCCGGTGTATGACAACGGCATCGTCCATGCGGCGGACGTAGAGGCTGCCATCCGGCCGGACACGGCCCTGGTGTCCATCATGTACGCCAACAACGAGATCGGAACCATTCAGCCGGTGTCGGAGATCGGAAAGCTCTGCCGGGAGCGGGGCGTCCTGTTCCACACCGACGCGGTCCAGGCCGCCGGCCACCTGCCCATCAGCGTGGCCGAGCAGAATATTGATATGCTCTCCCTCTCCGGCCACAAGTTCCACGCCCCCAAGGGGGTGGGCCTGCTCTACTGCCGCAAGGGCGTCCGCCTGACGCCCTTCATCGAGGGCGGCGCCCAGGAGCGGGGCAGGCGGGCGGGCACCGAGGCCCTGCCCAGCATCATGGCCATGGCGGCGGCCTTCGCCGAGAGCTGTGAAAATAGGAGGGCCAACGAGGAGTATGTCACCCGCCTGCGGGACAAGCTCATCGCCGGACTGGAGCAGATCCCCTTTGCCCGGCTCACCGGGGATCGGGAGCGGCGTCTGCCGGGGATCGTCAGCTTCTGCTTTGAGGGCATCGAGGGGGAGAGCCTCCTCCTGCGTCTGGATATGGCGGGCATCTGTGCCAGCAGCGGCAGCGCCTGCACCAGCGGCTCCCTGGACCCCAGCCATGTGCTGCTGGCTCTGGGACTGCCCCACGAGATCGCCCACGGCTCCCTGCGCCTGAGCCTGTGCGAGTACAATACCGAGGCGGAGGTGGACTACATCCTGGAGCAGGTGCCCCAGGTGGTCCGCACCCTGCGGGAGATGAGCCCTGTGTGGGGCCGTATGATGGAGAAGTATCCCAACCCCTACAAGGAGTGACTGTCCCGCCGGATCGCGGGAGAGGATGGACAGAGAAAGGAAGGTGCCGGGTATGGCAATGGATTACAGCGAAAAGGTGATGGAGCATTTCGCCCATCCCCACAATGTGGGCGTCATCGAGGACGCCGACGGCGTGGGCGAGGTGGGCAACGCCAAGTGCGGCGATATCATGAAGATGTACCTGAAGATCAAGGACGGCATCATCGAGGATGTGAAGTTCCAGACCTTCGGGTGCGCCAGCGCCATCGCCACCAGCTCTATGGCCACGGACCTCATCAAGGGCAAGCCCGTGGAGGACGCCATGAAGCTCACCAACCAGGCGGTGGTGGAGGCCCTGGACGGGCTGCCGGCGGTGAAGGTCCACTGTTCCGTTTTGGCCGAGCAGGCCATCAAGGCGGCCCTGGCGGACTACTACAAGCGCCAGGGGATCGTGAACGAGGCGCTGGAGGCGTGCCTGGCCTGCGATGCGGAGCACGACCACGGCGGAGCGGACGAGGACTGAGCCGTCGAGCTGAAATGGAATCAAAAGGCCGCCGGGATGACCCGGCGGCCTTTTGATTCGGCGGATTTCTCTTGCAACAACTGGAAAAATCCGCTACAATGGCGGGGAGAAACAGCGCCGTCCCCATACATTATTATAATATCAAGGCTGAGGCGGCCGCGTGCCGCGGGACGGCGCGTGGGGACCGGGGTGGAAACTCCGGACAGCAGAGGAGGCGTTTGCCATGCAGAAACAACACACAGGAGTCAAAGCGGCGCTGCTGGGCGCCGGCGCCCTGGCCGCCGGGCTGGGGGCCGTGGCGCTGACGGGCTTCCGCACCGCCGTGGTGCGCCGGGAGCTGACGCCGGAGCAGGAGGAGCGGCATCTGGAGAACGGGTCCTGGGGGGAGCATCTGCCGGAGATCCGCCGGGAGATGGAGTGGTTCCGGGAACAGAATCCGGAGACGGTGACCATCCGCTCCCGGGACGGGCTGAAGCTGTGGGGCTCCTTCCTGGAGGCGCCGGAGGCCAGGGCCTGCGTGCTCCTGTGCCACGGCTATCGCTCCCGGGGGGAGCTGGACTTCGCGCTGGTGCTGCGGCTGCTGTATGAGCACGGATGCAGCCTGCTGGTGATCGACCAGCGCGCCCACGGCCGCAGCGAGGGGAAATACATCGCCTATGGCGTGCTGGAGCGGTACGACTGCCAGCAGTGGGCCTGGTTCCTCCACACCAAGCTGGGCGGCCGTCTGCCCATTTTTTTGGAGGGGATGAGTATGGGCGCCTCCACGGTGATGATGGCCGCGGAGCTGGCCCTGCCGCCCTCGGTGGTGGGGGTGATTGCCGACTGCGGATATAACTCCCCCTGGGAGGAGCTGCGCCACTGTATCCGGTACCGCTACCACCTGCCGGTGTTCCCGGTGCTGCCGCTGACGGAGCTCATGTGCCGCCTGGCGGCTGGGTACAGCCTCAAGGGAGCCTCTGCCGCGGCGTCCCTGGCCAACAGTCCGCTGCCCCTGCTGATCATTCACGGCACGGAGGACGATTTCGTGCCCCCCACCATGACCGCGGAGAACTATGCCGCGGCGGCTGGGGAGAAGCGGCAGATCCTGGTGCCGGGAGCCCGTCACGCGCTGAGCTATCTGGTGGACCGGGAGCGGCTGAAGCGGGAGCTGCTGGATTTTATCGACAAGTACGCGGAGCAGTACCATGGCGCATAAGAAGCTCAAGCTGCTGTATATCGCCCGCTTTCTCATGGAGCGGACCGATGAGAACCACACCGCCACTGTGAAGGACATCATCGCCTATCTGGAGGGGCTGGGCATTGGCGCTGAGCGCAAGGCCATCTACGAGGACTTGGAGCTGCTGGAGGAGTTCGGCATGGATATCGTCCGCACCCGGACCAGGACCAGCAACATCTATCTGGGCAGCCGGACCTTTCAGCTGCCGGAGCTGAAGATGCTGGTGGACGTGGTCCAGGCATCCCCCTTCCTGACCCAAAAGAAGAGCATGGAGCTCATCGGAAAGCTGGAGCGGCTCACCAGCCGGCCGAGGGCCATGGAGCTGCGGCGGCAGGTGTTTGTGATGAATCGGGTCAAGTCCCCCAACGAGCAGCTCTACTACCATATCGACGCCATCAGCCAGGCCATCAACGCCGCCCGACAGGTCACCTTCCGCTATTTCGACTGGGGAATGGACGGGGAGCGGACCTACCGCCGGGACGGGGCGCGGTACGCGGTGAATCCGGTGGCGCTGTGCGTGGAGCGGTATTACTATCTGGTGGCCTACGACGAGGCCAGGGGCTATGTCCACTACCGGGTGGACCGGATGAGCGGGGTGGAGGTGTCGGAGCGGCCCCGGGCAAAGCTGCCGGAGGGGTTTGACCTGGCCCGGTATGTCCGGGGGATCTTTGACATGTACCACGGGAAGCGCCTGATGGTGACGCTGGAGCTGGACCGGAGCCTTCTGAACGTGGCCATGGACCGCTTCGGCCAGGACGCCCAGATCCGCCCCGGAGAGACGGAGGGGACCGCGGTGGTCAGCGCGATGGTGGAGGTGAGCCCCACCTTCCTCGGCTGGGTGGCGGGATTTGGCGGCAAGATGCGGATTTTGAATCCGCCTCAGGCGCGAAACGCCCTGGTTGCCCTGTGCCGGGAGGTACTGGCACAGTATGAAGCGGAGCGAGGGGAACCCGCGGCCGCCGGCGATCTCCTGGGGAACGGCCGGTGAAACGCCATTTTTCCTTGACGGGCCGGAGAACAACTGGTAAGATAAAGAACAAGTACCGGGCCGCGCGCGCCCGATCCCCCGGCGAAACAGGCTGCCCGGAGCGGCAGGATTTGATACAAAAGGAGAAGTAGACAATGAAAAAGTGTGTCATGATTTCCGATTCCTTCAAGGGCTCTCTGTCCAGCAGCGATATCTGCGCCATCGCCCGGGAGAGCGTGGCGAAGTTTTTCCCCGGCTGCGAGGTGGTGACCCTGCCGGTGGCCGACGGCGGCGAGGGCACGGTGGACTGCTTCCTGGAGGCCTGCGGCGGCGAGGCGGTGAAGGTCGCCGGCGTCAGCGGCCCCTATGGCGAGAAGATCGACGCGGTGTATGCCCGGCTGGACGAGGCCACGGCGGTGGTGGAGATGGCCGCCACGGCGGGCCTGCCCATGGTGGGAGACAAGAAGGACCCCTGCAAGACCACCACCTACGGCGTGGGCGAGCTGGTGCGCCACGCGGTGGAGCAGGGCGCCAAGCACATCATCCTGGGCCTGGGCGGCAGCGCCACCAATGACGGCGGCTGCGGCTGCGCGGCGGCCCTGGGGGTGAAGTTTACCGATAAGGACGGCAAGGAGTTTGTTCCCGTGGGCGGTACCCTGGACCAGATCGCCGGCATTGACGTCACCGCCGCCCGGGAGCTGCTGAAGGATGTGGAGCTCACCGCCATGTGCGATATCGACAACCCCATGTACGGCGAGCGGGGCGCGGCCTACATCTTCGGGCCCCAGAAGGGCGCCGACGATGAGATGGTGAAGCTTCTGGACAATCAGCTCCGGGCCATGGACGCCGCCATCATCCGCTGCCTGGGCCTGCATGTGGCGGACCTGCCCGGCGCCGGCGCGGCCGGGGCCTTTGGCGCGGGCTGCGTGGCCTTCCTGGGCGCCAAGCTCAAGTCCGGCATTGAGACGGTGCTGGATACCGTGGAGTTTGACCGCCGGATGGCGGGGGCCGACGTGGTGTTCACCGGCGAGGGCCGCATCGACAGCCAGAGCGTCCACGGCAAGGTCATCGACGGCATCTCCCGCCGCACCACCAAGGCCGGCGTGCCCCTGGTGGCCATTGTGGGCGACGTGCGGGACGACGCCTATGAGGCCTACGACATCGGCGTCACCGCTATTTTCAGCATCAACCGCCTGGCCATCCCCTTCAGCGAGGCCCGGCCCCGCAGCCGCCAGGACTACATCCGCACCTTCGAGGATGTGCTGCGCCTGATCAAGGCGGTGG
>CALXDE010000035.1 GCA_944386965.1 uncultured Oscillospiraceae bacterium | reverse complement strand
GGGGACGATCCGCCGGCTGGCGGCGCTGCTGCTGACGGTGTTCATGGCGGCATCTGTGATTTCTGACCCTGCCCTGGCTGCCGGGGAGGGGGCCGCCATCACCGACATCCGGCAGCTGGACGGCCAGGCCATCGGAGTCATGACCGGCTCCAGCTTCGACGTCCACACCGACAACCTGATCCGGGACGCGGACAAACAGTACTATGATCGGCTGCCAGACCTGGCCCTGGCGGTGGAGCAGGGGAAGATCGCCGGCTTTCTGATGGACGAGCCCATCGCCCGCCTGTTGTGCCAGGAGAATCCGGCGGTGACCTATTTGCCCGAAGTGCTGGTGGAGGAGAGCTACGCCGCCGCCTTCTCCAAGACTGAGCGGGGCGCGGTCCTGCGGGACGAGTACAACGAATTTCTGGCCGAGATCCGCGCGGACGGTACTCTGGAGGAGATCGACGCCATCTGGCTGGGTGCTGACGAGAGCAAAAAGGTGGTGGAGGACTGGACAGCCCTCCCTGCTGAAAACGGCGTGGTCCGCATGGCGGTGAAAAGCGACGTGGCCCCCTTCAGCTACATCAAGGACGGACAGACCGTGGGCTATGACATCGACATCATGGTCCGCTTCTGCAAGGCCTACGGCTACGGGCTGGAGGTCATCAGCGCGGAACTCTCTTCCATTTTCGCGGGCCTTGCCACCGGAACCTACGATGTGTCCGCCGCTGGCATCACGGTGACGGAGGAGCGCTCGGAGAGCGTGAATTTCTCCGCCCCCAACTACACCGGCGGCATTGTGGCAGTGGTGGCCAATACCGGGCAGAGCGCCGCCCGGTTTCGGACGCTGCAGGATTTTGCCGGCGCCACCATCGGGGCGGTGACGGGCACCATCCACAACGAGATCGTCAGCAGTGTGGTCAGCGGGTGTGAGTTCCAGTATTACGACGATTTCTCCGCCCTGCTTCTGGCATTGCAGAGCGGAACGCTGGACGCGGTGGTCACCGATATGCCCATCGCCCAGCTGGCCCAGGCCCGACAGCCGGACCTGGTAATGTTCCCCGAGACAGTGGCCCCCGATACCTATGGCTTTGGCCTGCAGAAGGACAGCCCTCTGACCGAGCCGGTGAGCGCCATTATCCAGCGCTACACGGAGGATGGGACCCTGGAGGCTCTGCGGGAGAAGTGGCTGGGAGCAGACGAGAGCATCAAGACCATTGACGTGGGGGAATATGAAGCCCCCAACGGTGTGCTGCGGTACGCCCACGACTCCACTCTAGAGCCTATGAGCTACGTCGGCGGCAACGGCGAGTCCCTGGGGCTGGAGGTGGAGCTGGCGGCCCTCGTCGCCAAGGAGCTGGGCATGGAACTGGAGATCACCCAGTCCACCTTCAACGACCTGATCACCATGCTGGGCAGCGGCCGGGCGGATATCGTGTCCGGCGCCCTCAGCATCACCGACGAGCGGAAGGAGAGCATCGACTTCGCCCAGTCCTACTACACCGGCGGCACAGTGCTGATCGTGCGGGCGGAGGATCTGGGCCTGGGCGCCGCAGATCAGGAGGCTGAGCAGAGCTTCTGGCAGGGGCTGGCCGACAGCTTCCACAAGAACTTCATCGAGGAAGCCCGCTGGAAGATGATTCTCTCCGGCCTGGGCGTGACCGCACTGATCGCCCTGGGCGCGGCCCTGCTTGGCACGGCTCTGGGCTTTGGCCTGTGTCTGCTGCGCCGCAGCCGGAACCGTATCCTTTCGGGGGTGACCGCGGTGTTCATCCGCCTGATCCAGGGCATTCCGGTGCTGGTGCTGTTGATGGTGCTGTTCTACGTGGTGTTCGCCGGGGCGCGGCTGGACGGAATCGTGGTCTCCATCCTCGGCTTCTCCATCAACTTCGGGGTCTACGTGGCCGAGATGATCCGTACCGGCATCAACGCCGTGGACCCGGGACAGTGGGAGGCGGCTGCCGCCCTTGGCTTTGGCCGGGTCAAGACCTTCACCAAGGTCATTGCTCCCCAGGCCCTTCGCCACATCCTCCCGGTCTACAAGGGCGAATTTATCTCCATGGTGAAGATGACCTCCGTGGTGGGCTACATCGCGGTGCAGGACCTGACTAAGGTCACCGATCTCATCCGCAGCCGCACCTTCGAGGCATTTTTCCCGCTGATTTTAACGGCGGTGCTCTACTTCCTCCTGGCCTGGGTCCTCACCAGCCTGCTGTCCCTGGTGGAGCGGCGCATCGACCCCAAGCGCCGCCGCCGGGCGGTGAAGGGGGTGGACCTGGAGGCCCTGCCCCCGGCGGAGGAGACCCCGGAGTCCCCGGCGGAGAAGGCCGGAGACGGGCCGGTCATCACCATCTCCCACCTGAAAAAGGCCTACCCCAACGTCACCCCCCTGAAGGACGTGAACACGGAGATTTTTCGGGGGGACGTGATCTCGATTATCGGCCCCTCGGGCACCGGCAAGAGCACCCTGCTGCGGTGCCTCAACCGGCTGGAGGCCCCCACGGCGGGGGAAATCCGGGTGTTGGGCCAGGACATGGTGTCCGCCAAGGGGGCCCAGCTGTGTGCCGTGCGCCGGCGGATGGGCATGGTGTTCCAGTCCTTCAACCTGTTCCCCCACCTGACGGTGATCGAGAACATCATGCTCGCCCCCGTGGAGCTGCTGGGGCTGGACAGACAGGAGGCCTGCCGCCGGGGCATGGCCCTG
>CALXDE010000034.1 GCA_944386965.1 uncultured Oscillospiraceae bacterium | reverse complement strand
CCAGTCCGGCGCCGGCGGAGATGGCAAAGAGATTCCCCGTAAACACCCACAGCACCACACCGGCTCCCGCGCCGGCCAGCATGCCGAAGGTTATGCCATAGCTCAGCTTCTTATGCTCCATGCTCCTCTCCCTCCTCTCCCCGCTTCGCCTCCGGCTGACAGGCCGTCAGCGCCAGCTGCATCAGGTCAAAGTCGTAGTCCGTTCCATCCACCCGCAGGAACCCCCGGAAGGTCCCGGTTTTCTCAAAGCCGAACCTCCGGTACAGGGCGATGGCCCTGGCATTGTCGCTCCGGACCTCCAGAGAGAGGACGCGAAGCCCGGCCTCCTCCCTGGCGAAGCGGATCACCTCCGCCAGCAGCGCCGAGCCGACCCCCCGGCCCCACGCGGCCTTCCGGACCGCAACGCCGATCTCCCCCCTGTGGGCCAGGCGGGGCCGGGAGCCGCTGGAGAGGGAGGCGGTGCCAATCACCTGGCCGCCCTCCGCCGCCACCAGAAACAGCTGTCCCCTCTCCCGGGCCATGCGCTCCAGGAAGGCCCCCTCGGCCTCCACGGTTGCCGCCGCGCCCTCCGCGCCGAAGGTCAGGTAGTCCGTCTCCCCGCCCACCTGCCGGGAGCAGGCCAGCACCGCCTCCGCGTCAGCGGCCGACGCCCTTCGGATCTCCATGTGTCTTTTCCCCTCTCCGCGGCGGCAAAAAATGCCGGGGCCGCTTGTATTTTCACCGCTGTCTATGGTAACATGATAGCATATGAAAAAAAGAAGTCAACACCCTACGGAAAGGAGCGATTCTCTTGAAGATCCACGAATCAGCGGAGAACTACCTGGAGGCCATCCTGATCCTGAGCCGCCGCAACGGGGACGTCCACGCCATCGACATCGCCGCGGAGCTGAACTTCTCCAAGCCCAGCGTCAGCATCGCCATGAAGAAGCTGCGGGAAGGCGGCTACATCGAGATCAACGAGCTGGGCCACATCACCCTGACGGATTCCGGTCTGGAGGTCGCTCAGCGCATCTATGAGCGCCACACCTTCCTCTCCGCCTGGCTCACGGCCCTGGGGGTGGACCCGGTGGTGGCCGCGGAGGACGCCTGCCGCATGGAGCACGTCATCAGCGCCGAGAGCTTCGAGGCCATCCGGGCCTTTGTCCGCAAGGGCCAGTCCCAGCCCCAATAAATCCAGCGCGCCGGGCCCATGGGCCCGGCGCGGCTCTTTCCCCTATACCGCCATGCCCAGGAGGGGGTAGAGAACAGCCCCCAGCGCCCCGCACCCCAGCATCACGTAGATGGGATTGGGCTTCCAGCGCCGCAGTGTCAAAAACGCCGCGGCAAACAGGGCCAGGCCCACAAGATTGACGCTGCCCTCCCCCTCCCCGGCCAGGGCCAGGAGCAGGATGTTCACCCCCGCCGCGGCGATGAGGGCCACAATGGCCGGCCGCAGTCCCCGGAGGGTCCCCTGGATATAGGTCATGTCCCGGTACTTCTCATAGAGCTTGGCCAGCACGCTTACCAGCACGCAGGCGGGCAGGACATAGCCGATCATGGCGATCACCGCCCCGGGAACCCCCGCCACCCGGATGCCCACGAAGGTGGAGGCATTGATGCCGATGGGGCCCGGGGTCATCTCCGAGATGGTGATGAGGTCCGTAAACTCCCCCAAGGTCAGCCAGCCGTGCCGGTCCACCACCTGCTGGCTGATAAGGGGCAGGGCCGCCATGCCCCCGCCGAAGCTCAAAAGGCCGATCTGGAAAAAGCTCAGCAGCAGCTCGAGATAGATCCTCATGTCCGCTTCCTCCTCTCCGCCAGCCAGGTGCGGCCCGCGCCGTACATCCCGCAGACCAGGATGATCCACAGCACGTTCACATCAAAGAACCAGGAGGCGCAGAAGGCCAGCGCCATGGTCACCGCCCCGCTCCACTTCGACTCCCGCCAGGCGTTGCGGGAGAGGTTCACCGTCACGTCGGCAATCACCGCCGCGATGCCCGACTCCATGCCCTTGAGGGCCGCGGCCACATAGACGTTGGAGCGGAAGGCGTCATAGCAGAAGGAGATGATCCCGATGATCACAAAGGGCGGGATCACCGTGCCGATGACGGACACCACCGTTCCCCAGAAGCCCGCCACCCGGTGGCCCACCAGGATGGCCGCGTTCACCGCCACCGCCCCGGGGCAGGACTGGGCGATAGCCGTCATGTCCAGCATCTCACTCTCCTCCAGCCACCCCAGCTCATCCACAAACTTCCGCTTCATCAGGGACACGATCACGTATCCCCCGCCGAAGGTGAAGGCGCTGAGGGTCAGTGTGGAAAAAAACAGCGTCAGATACTTGTTTTTCCCTTTCATCGCCGCTCTCCCTCCCAAAAAATGCTTGTCTGATCCTTCGCCCCACATTATACTGGAAATATGTCGTCCTGTAAATCACCAGTTCCGCCGATCTGTCGGGAAACCGAGAAAGGAGGTGCCCTATGCTGCCCAGCGACCCTGTGATCCTGCTCAGCTTTGTGAACACCAAGCTCCGGGACGACTACAGCGACCTGGAGGACCTGTGCGCCGGGGAGGATATTTCCCGGGAAATCCTGGAAGAGAAGCTCGCCGCCATCGGCTGCCGATATGACCCGGCCCGGAAGCAGTTTGTCTAAGGCGCTCTGCCGCCTGTCCCCCCGGGGAGGGGCGGACTTTGCCCAAATTGTAAACCTGTATTAAAAATCAAGTTGACAACTCGGGCGAGCCGTGGTATCCTGGCCCCAGACTTTTCGCCACAGGAGGACCTTCCCATGGAAAAAACCGCCCGCCGCGTCTCTGTCCGCTCCCTGACTCACATCGCCGCCTGCGCCGCCCTGACGGCGGTGTGCGCCTGGATCGCCATTCCCACCCAGCCCCCTTTCACCATCCAGACCCTGGGGGTGGTTCTCTCCGTGGGGCCCCTGGGGGGCCGGCGGGGCGCCGCCGCCGTGGTGCTCTACCTCCTGATGGGGACGGCGGGGCTGCCGGTGTTCGCCGGCTTTACCGGAGGGGCCGGGGTGCTGCTGGGAGCCACCGGCGGCTATCTCGCGGGCTTTCTGGCCTCGGCGGTGGTGATGTGGGCCGGGGAGCGGCTGCTGGGGACAGGGCCCCGGGCCCTGGGGTTGTCCATGGTCCTGGGCCTCCTGGCGTGCTACGCCTTCGGCACCGCCTGGTACCTGGCCCTCTACGCCCGCGCCTCCGGCGCCATGGGCCTGGGCGCGGCCCTGGGGACCTGCGTGGCGCCCTTTGTGGTGCCGGACCTGTGCAAGATCGCCGTGGCCCTGGGTCTGACGGTCCGGCTGCGGCGGCATATCCGCTGAAAACAGCGGCGGGGGACGCAGAAGCGTCCCCCGCTGTTGTTTTGCCCGGAGCAGATTTCTCTTGACATATATCGTTTCTCAAGGTATGCTGTACTTACCACGAGAAACGAGGTACAGAGAGGAGGCATTGTCATGCGGCAGAAGCAGGCCATGGAGCACACGTCCCTGGTGGTGCTGCACCTTTTGAGCGTGGCGGACATGTACGGCTATGAGATGATCGCGGCCCTGGAGAAGAAGTGCGACAGCACCTTCACCATGAAGGAGGGGACCCTCTACCCCATCCTCCGGGGGCTGGAAAACAGCGGCGCGGTCACCGCCTACCGCCAGGTGTCCCCCGCCGGCCGGGAGCGGAAGTACTACCACCTGACGGAGCGGGGCAGAAAGCAGCTGGCGGAGGAGACGCGGCAGTGGAGGGCCTATGAGGGGGCCATCAACGCCGTGCTCAGCATGGGGTGACCGGTATGGATGGTCAGGAATTCTGTCAGGCGGTCCTCGCCCACATCCCCCGGGCCACCGCGGCGGAGCGGGAGGCCATCCGGCAGGAGCTGCTGGAGCACCTGGCCGACCACCAGGAGGCCCTGGAGGCCGGCGGCATGGACGCCGCCGCTGCCCAGGAGCGGGCCGTGGCGGCCATGGGGGACGCCGGGGAGATCGGCCGGCAGTGGAACGCGCGGCTCTCCCCCCTCTGGCTGTGGGTGGGAAGGGTGTGCAAGGCGGTGTGCATTTTGCTGATGGTCGTCATGTTCCAGTCCGGGGCCAACTTCCTGTATCGGGTGGTCCAAAACCTCGACGCCCGGTGGAGCGACGAGCCCATGGGAAATTTCAGCACCAGCGACCTGTCCCCGCTCTGGTCAGAAACCATGGATCTCCGGGTGTCCCTGGGCGGCCAGGTGGCCCGCCTGTGCGAGGTAGCGCTGGTGGAGGATGCCTGGTCCTTGGAGGACGGTCGGGAGGGCATTTACCGCCTGGAGGTATCTTATGCGACCTATGCGCAAGACCCGTTGAAGCCAGCGACCGGTGTTGGCCTTACCTGCAACGGAGAGTCCCTCAGCAGGGGAGGAAGTTCCCTTGGCGGCGGCAGACATCTGGGGCAGTATCGCTATCCCATCGAAACCGGATGCGAGGAGGCGGTGCTCACCTTCTGGTCACAGGAGGAGCGCGCCTGCGTGACGGTGGATATCCCCTGGGAGGAGGTGGACGGCTATGGCCCGTAAACGAAAGGTCCTCACCCGAAAGCGCCGGGCCCTCAGGTGGCTGACAGTCCTGGCGGCGCTGCTGGCGCTGAACGCGGTTCTGGACATCTATTATCTCTTTCCCAGTCAGGCCCTCGCCTATTTGGACAGCAAGGAGGAGCTGACCGGCACAGAGACGGTCTACAGCACTTGGGACGGCCTGCGGCGGCTATACCTGCGCCGTTGCGACGATGGGTTTTACTATACCGACCTGGTCTTTTACCCTTTGCGCCTCGGATGGGAACCCAGAAAATTCATGCTTTTTGCCGACCTGGACAGCCCACCCCTCTGGGGGGCGGTTATCCACTCCGAGAGAGGTGAGGCCCGCATGGACCTCTTCGGCTTCGTGCCGGAGGGGGAGGACCCTCCGGTGTTCTCCATCCGCACCACCAAGTACGACACCAACGGCGCAGCCGTAAGTATGACGGAAACAGATCGCTTCACGCCCCAGGCGGACATCCCGGGAGAAGGCGGTCGCTATTGCCTGATGACCCGCCGCTATCCTTGTCCAAATTTCAGCTCCATCGACATCTATGTCCAGCAGACGGATGGGACGTGGAAGGAGCTGGACCGGCAGTCCAAATCTTCCCGCGGACCATAAGAAAAGAGGGCCTCCGGCAATGCCGGAGGCCCTCCCTCTTTCTATCTCTATATGCCCATGACGTTCCGTACCACACCCCATACCAGGAGAAGCCCCAGCATGGCCCACAGGCAGGCCGTCTGCCACCTCCCGGGCCGCCAGGAGCCGGTGCGGATGTACCGCGCGATGAGCAGCGCGATCAGCGCCCCCAGGAAGGGGGAGAGGGCCATCAGCCCCGGATTCCAGCGGAAGGCGGCGGCAAAGTCCAGGCGCAACAGG
>CALXDE010000033.1 GCA_944386965.1 uncultured Oscillospiraceae bacterium | reverse complement strand
GGTAGGCGTCAAAGCCGTACTCCTTCAGCCGCGCGGCGGCGGCCTCCTCGGTCATGCCCACCACGCTGGGCACCGTGGCGTCGGCGCCCACCAGCTCCTCAGCGGTGTACTGGGGCTCGATGCCGAGGTAGGGCAGGATCTCCGACATGATCTCCCCGGCGGTGGGGGCCACCATGTTGCCGCCGGAGACATAGGTGCCCGTGTCCCGGCTGGGGGTATCCAGGGTCAGGAGCATGATGATCTGGGGATCGTCCGCCGGGGCGAAGCACAGGAAGGATACCACCACGTCGCCCTTGGGATTGTCCTCGGTAGCGCTGCCGGTTTTATCCGCCGTGCCGGTCTTGCCGCCGATGCGGTAGCCGGCCACCTGGCCGTTCTTGCCGGTGCCGTTGGACACCACGTACTCCAGAATTTCCCGGACTGTGGCGGAGGTTTCCTCGCTGATGACCTGCCGCACCGGGGTGGCGTCGTGCTGGGAGATGACGTTGCCGGCGCTGTCCCGCACCTGCTCCACCACATAGGGGGTGTAGAGGTAGCCGCCGTTGATGCAGGCCGCCTGGGCGGCGATAAGCTGCAGGGGGGTGACGGTGAAGGTCTGGCCGAAGGAGTAGCAGGCCACATAGATGTCGCTGCTGGTGAAGGTCTTCCGGTCCGTGACGCTGTTCTCCCCCTCGCCCTGGAGGTCCACGCCGGTGGGCTCAAAGAGGCCGAAGGCATCCATGTAGTCGTAGTAGGTGTCCGAGCCGATGCGCAGGCCCATGTTGATGAAGGAGGGGTTGCAGGAGTTGGCGGTGGCGGTGGTCAGGTCCTGGAGGCCGTGGCCCGCCCGCTTGCTGCAGTGGATGGTTTCCACCCCCACCCGCACCGAGCCGGTGCAGTTGAAGGTGGAGTTTTTCGTCCCCACGCCCTCCTCCAGGGCCATGGCCAGGGTGAGGATCTTGTAAGTGGAGCCGGGCTCATAGGTGTCGTTCACCGCCTTGTTGCGCCACTGCTTGTAGCGCAGAGCCTCCAGTGTAGCGGCGTAGTCCTCCTCGCTGGCCAGCTCCAGCTCCTGTTGGAGCAGGCTGTCGTAGATGGCGCTATAATCGTTCAAATCGTAGTTGGGCAGGGAGGCGATGGCCAGCAGCGCCCCGGTGTTGCAGTCCATGATGATGCCCGCCGCGCCGTTGGCCGCGTCGTACTTCTCGATGGCCGCCTCCAGCCCCTTCTCCAGGGCGTACTGCACCGTGGTGTCGATGGTCAGCACCAGATCGTCGCCGTTCTCCGCGTCGTAGTACTGCTCATACTGGTAGAGGAGGGTGTTCTGGTTGGCGTCCCTGGCGGTGACCGCCACGCCGGTCTTCCCCTCCAGCTCCTCGTTGTACAGGGCCTCCGTGCCGTAGGCGCCCACGTTGTCCGAAGACCGGACAAAGCCGATGACATGGGCGGCCAGAGTGGAGTAGGGGTAGTACCGCTTGGAGTCCGCCTGGAGATAGATGCCCCGCAGGCGCACCGGGTGCTCGGTGGGCACGGTCTGGCCGGCCTTGTTCACCTCGGTGATCACGTTGCCCTGGTCGTCGATCTCGCCGTTGATGAAACGGCGGACCTCGTCAGCCACATCCTGCTCCACCTTTTTTGCCACATACTCGAACTGGGAGTAGGTCCGCTCCATCAGTTTCAGGATATCCTCCGCCTCCAGGCCCAGAATCCGGGCCAGGCCCCGGGCCACATACTCCTCGTACTGCCCCTTGAGGTATGTCACATCCGCCCCGGTGGCCTCGTCCTCCTCCTGAGAGCGCTCGGCGATCTCCAGGGGGGAGATGAAGATGGTTTCCGCCGTGGCGGAGACAGCCAGCGTCTCGCCGTTGCGGTCATAGATGGTGCCCCGGGAGGCGGAGATGGTGGTGCTGGCGGTCTGTTGGCTCACCGCCTTATCCTCCAGAAACTCGTGCTGATTGATCTGCAGGTCGTAGAGCTTTACAAACAGCATGGCAAAACAGGCGATGCCGAAAAACAGCATGAACCACTTGGTCCGCCGCTGGATGGTCAGGCTGGCCTGACGGGCGTTTTCCGCCTTGCGTTTGGGTTGCTTGGCCAAAAGTCACTCCTCCTTCGGGTCTGACGCCGACGCAGCGTTCTCTTTTTAGACAGCATAAGGAGTAAGAGAACCTCTCTTACTCCCCATACACGCGCACAGTACAATATAATAGCCCCTCAACGGAAATATTCCACCGCGGCGCCCAGCCACTGTCCCACGGCGGCGAGCAGCTTCTCCAGGCCGCTCCCCTCCTGGCTGTAGACCGTGGCGCTGTCGGGCTCCGACAGGTCGATGTAGTAGATCTGGCTGTCGCTGGGCTGGCTCATGCCGGCGGCGACCGCCGCCTCCTTCACACTGCTCAGGTCAAAGGCCCGCTCGTGCTGGGTGATGAGGGAAACCTGCTGGGTCTGCAGCTGCTCCAGCTGCGAACGCATCTCCACCACGCTGCTGGAGATGGTGGTAAGCTCCACATAGCTCATGACCAGCATCACCAGCATGGCGGCCACGGCGGCAAACCCCAGCACCATCGCCGGGGAGAGGCGCTGGGCGGTGCGGACCTTGGCCTTGGCGCTCTCGTGGGCATGGGCGATAATATCCGCGGGAGTCTCCTCCATGGGGCGGGTCAAGCCGTCGGGCTCCATATAGCCGGTGTTCTCCAGCTGCCGCTCCAGGGTTTTGAAATCATAGGCAAGAGAACCATTCACGACGCCGGGGGTGTTATAGGTTCGTTTCGCTGCGGCAGATGCCATGTGAAGGTCCTCCTTTGTTGATATGGATGAGGCGTTCTCGTCAGTACTCTGTCCGCTCCGCCAGGCGCAGCTTGGCGCTGCGGGCGCGGGGGTTCGCCTCCAGCTCCTCGGCTGAGGCCGTAATGGGCTTCCGGTTCACCAGGGTCATCCTCGGCTTTTTGCCGCACACGCATACCGGAAATTCCGGCGGGCAGGTGCACCCCGTAGCCAGCTCCCGCAGTTTCTGCTTGACGATGCGGTCCTCCAGGCTGTGGAAGGTGATGACCGCCAGCCGTCCGCCGGGGCGCAGGCAATTCACCGCGGCCTCCAGCATGGGGGGCAGCTCGTCCAGCTCACCGTTGACGGCAATGCGGATAGCCTGAAAGCTCCGCTTGGCCGGATGCTGCTTCTCCCGCAGCGCCTGGGGCGGCATGGCCCCTTTGATGCAATCCACCAGCTCCAGCGTCGTCTCAATGGGCCGCTCCGCCCTGCGACAGACGATGGAGCGGGCGATCCGGGGCGCGTAGCGCTCCTCGCCGTAGTCAAAAAGAATCCGGCGCAGCGCCTCCTCGCTCCAGCTGTTCACCACCTCACGGGCAGTGAGCGGGGCGGAGGTGTCCATGCGCATATCCAGCGGGGCGTCCTGCATGTAGCTGAAGCCACGGGCCGCCTCATCCAGCTGGGGGGAGGAAACCCCCAAATCAAACAGCATGCCGTCCACCCGGGAGATGTTCCGCTCCCGCAGGACCTGCTCCAGAGCGCTGAAATTGCTGTGCACCAGGGTCACCCGGTCCAGATAGGCTCCCAGGCGCTCCCGGGCCGCCTCGATGGCGGCCATATCCCGGTCCAGAGCGATCAGGCGGCCTGTGGTGAGGCGCTTGACGATCTCCAGGGAGTGGCCCGCCCGGCCCAGGGTCCCGTCCACATAGACGCCCTCCGGTCGGATCTGAAGCCCCTCCAGGCATTCCTCCAGCAGCACCGGCTTATGTCCGTAATCCTTCTCCGTCTCCATCTCAGAATCCCAACTCCTCCATGGCGGCGGCCAGATTCTCCGGGTCCAGCCCCTCGCTCTCGATGGGAGCCCACCGCTCCGGGTTCCACAGCTCCACACAGCGGCTGGCGCCGGTGATAATGACATCCTTTTCCAGCTTCGCGTATTCCCGCAGCTTGGCGGGGATCAGGATGCGGCCTTGGGCGTCCGGCTCACACTTGGCGGCGTTGGCAAAGAGGGTCCGCATACTCCGGGCCTTGGAGATGGGGAGGGCCTCCACCTTCTCGATGAGGGCGGCCCACTTGGTGTCGGAGTAGACGGACAGGCACCCGTCCAGACCGATGGTGACGTAAAACGTCTCCCCCAGTTCTTCCCGGAATTTGGCGGGGATAAACAGCCGGCCCTTGGCGTCGATGCTGTGCTGGTACTGGCCGATCAAATTCCCCACCTGCCTTTCCTATGGCGGGTCTTTGTGGGATGCTTCTCTACTATTCCCCACTTTCCCCCACCTGACTGTTTTAGTATACCAAGCTGTTATGTAAATTGCAAGAAAAAGTTTCGTATTTTTTCTCTTCAAATCCAGCCGGATTTCCCAAAAATCTCCATTTTTTGGAATATAAAACACATGTTCTATTATTTCTCCGGCGCATTGCGCGCCCGAGGGATATCTATATTTTGTATGTATCAATTTATACAAACGCAATATATTGTTCTTCGTTGTGCTTTCCTTCCGCGCGCTCTGGTATGCAGCCGGCATATCCATGTAATATTGCACAAAATTTGAAGGTGTATTTCTCCGTTTCCAACAGTTCCCCGCATCCGTCTCCCACCCCCCTTCCCGCTGCAAAAAGACGCCCGGAGGGATTGCTCCCTCCGGGCGTCTTCTGGTCTTCTTCACTCTGCGCCGCATCACTTGCCGCTGTGCTGCTCATCCTCCGCCATGCGGCGGCGAGCCTCCTGGTACTTCTCCTGGGAGGCGGCACGGTACTTGGCCCGCGTCTCCTGCATCTCCGACAGGGCCATCTGCAGCGCCTCCTCCGTCCGGCGCAGGGCGTCCTCGGTGTACTCGTTGGTCACCTGGAGCATGGTGGCGGCCCGCTCCTCCGCCCGGCGCACGATCTCATGGCCCTTTTCCCGGGCCTCCTGGGTGATCTTGCTCTCGGAAATAATGGTCTTGGCGTCCAGGTCCGCCTTGCGGCGGATATTGTCCGCCTCCCGCTTGGCGGCCTCCACATACTCATCCCGCGCCCGGATCAGGTCCTGGGCCTTCTTCAGCTCCACCGGAAGCTGCGCCCGGATCTCCCCCAGCATATCCAGCACTTCGTTGCGGGACACTATGCATTTATCACTGCTGAACGGAGAACTCTTCGCCTCGTCGATCGTCTCATACAGCATATCGATCAGGTGCAACACATCGCTTGCCATCGTCAACCCATTCCCTTCCCAAGCTCCTCCGCCACAGCGGAGGGCAGATATCGCGTTAAATCCTGGCCATAGCGGATCATCTCCCGGGCCATGGTGGAACTGAAATACAGCAATTCCGGCCGGGCCGGCAGCAGCACCGTCTCCAGCTCCGGCCAAAGCCCCTGGTTGATCCAGGCCATCTGGTACTCGCTGTCAAAATCCGTTCCGCAGCGCACGCCCTTCACCAGGAACCCCGCGCCCCGCGCCCGCGCGTACTCCGCCAGGAGTCCCTGCCACAGCTCCGCCTCCACATTGGGCAGGTCCCGCACCGCCAGCCGCGCCAGCTCCAGCCGGCGCTGGGGCGGGAACATGCCCCGGTCCTTTTCTCCGTTGGTCATCACACACACCAGCACCCGGTCAAAGATGGCCGCGGCCCGGCGGATGATGTCCAGATGCCCCAGAGTGATGGGGTCGAAGCTTCCCGGACAGACCGCGACCCTCATACGCCATCCCCCTCCCGGCGGCAGACCGTCAGTTTGATCTGCCCATAGCGGTAGGCCCGGTGGAACACATAGGGCCCCTCCAGGGGCGGCAGCGCCCAGGACACTTTGCTCTCGCAAATCATTATACCATGCTGGCGAAGAATGTCAAACTGGGTAATTTTGGCAATCGCCTGCTCCAGAAGGCCCGCGTCATAGGGCGGGTCCAGAAACACGATATCAAATTTCTCCCGGCAGGTGTCCAGGAATGCCATGGCGTCCCCGCAGATCACCCGTCCCCGGTCCTGCAGCCCCGTCAGCTTCAGGTTTTCTCCCACCAAATTCGCCGCGTCCCGCCGCATATCCACAAACGTGGCAGAGGCGGCCCCCCGGCTCAGGGCCTCGATGCCCAGCTGCCCGGTGCCGGCGAACAGGTCCAGCACCCGCCGCCCCTCGATATCGAACTGGATGATATTGAAAAGGCCCTCCTTCACCCGGTCGGTGGTGGGGCGGGTTTCCATCCCCGCCAATTCCTTCAGCCGCCGGCCCCGGGCAGTGCCTGTAATCACGCGCATGGGTTCTTCTCCTTTTCCGGGCGCCCGCAGACGCCGTGAATTGACTCTATTTTATGGCATATCCGGGGGATTTTCAATAGCTTTCTGACCCTGCGCACACATTTCTTTTTCTACTTGTTATCTGGGTGCGCTTCGTGTATAATAGTTGCACAAGTATCCAAAATGACAATATCCTGTCACACGCTCAAATTTCTCAAACAAATCCGATGAAAGGATGCTGTTTATGATCAAGATGAACAACGACAAGGGCGCTATCAGCATCAGCGGCAGCGTGGTGGCCAACATCACCGGCAACGCCGCCACCAACTGCTTCGGCGTCAAGGGCATGGCCTACCGCTCCATGACCGACGGGCTGGTCCACCTGCTGCGCAAGGAGGCCATGAGCAAGGGCGT
>CALXDE010000032.1 GCA_944386965.1 uncultured Oscillospiraceae bacterium | reverse complement strand
ATCGACAGCCTCACCGTCAACCTGGACCGGATGTACACCGACCGGCTCAGTGGATTGCTTCCAGAGGCGGACTTCCAGCGTATCTTTGGCCGGATCAAGCTGGAGCGGGAGCAGCTGGAGGCGAAACGACAGGAGTTGGAACTGCGTCAAAAAAGCCCCGTCCGCAGTGAGGACAGAGCCAGGGAACTGGTACAGCGGTTCATTGAAACTGCCGGGGAGAGCCGGGAGCTGCTGGTGAGCCTCATCGAGCGGGTGGAACTCACCGAGGACAAAGAGATCATCATCAAATTCCGCTTCGCCCAGCTGGACGAAAGGTTGGAAAGTCAGACACCGCAAGGAATTGCGCCGCCTGAGACGGCGTAAATTTCGGGAACATTTCACTTACAATAGCCACGCTGCTATGTATCCCGCATCGAGAAGCGGGCTCTGGGCAAGTTGGAGCAGGCCCTGAGCGGAGAGATCTGAGGATTGACGAAGGCCCGCCCCGGCGCTACAATAGGAACATCAAACAAAAGGAGCGCATGTATGGCTTTTTCACTGGAGAGAATCCGCCTGTTCCTCCTGGATCTGGATGGTACTTTTTACCTGGACGACACCCTGCTGCCCGGGGCCCTGGCGTTTTTGCGGCTGTGTCGGGAAAAGGGGAGAGCCTTTGCCTTCCTCACCAACAACTCTTCCCGGGGAAAGACCGACTATCTGATCAAGCTCCGGAAGCTGGGGGTGCCCGACCTCACGGAGCGGGAGATTTTTACCTCCGGTGATGCCACGCTGATGTATCTGGCGGAGCGGAGGATCGGGCAGGATATCCTGCTGATCGGAACACCCAGTCTGGAAGAGCAGTTTTCTGCCGCCGGATACCGGATTGCCAGTCCAAACCCCTGCGCCGTTGTCCTGGGCTTTGACACGACCCTGACCTACCGGAAGCTGACCGCCCTCTGTGACGCGGTGCGGGCCGGACTGCCCTACATCGCTACCCATCCGGATTTCAACTGCCCCGTGGCGGGGGGCTATATTCCGGACATCGGAGCAACCATCGCCTATGTGGAGGCCGCTACCGGCCGGCGGCCGGACGCGGTCATCGGAAAGCCCAACCGCTTTATCGCCCAGGCGGCAGCACAGCGGTTCGGATGCGGGATCGGGGAACTCTGCATGGTGGGGGACCGGCTGTACACAGATATCGCCCTGGGGCAGTGGGGCTGCGGAACGGTCCTGGTGCTGTCCGGCGAGAGCGGCCAGGAGGACCTGCCGGGAGCCGCCCACCAGCCGGACCTGGTGTGCCGGGATCTGGCAGAGCTATGCGAGATATGGAAAAAAGCAGAGTGACAAGGCTTTTGCCTTGTCACTCGTTCTTTTCCAGGAGGGGGCTGAGGAGTACTGTCAGCAGCAGTACCGCGCAGGACAGATCCCGGCACATGTCCGCCGCTGCCCAGCAGTGCCGCACAATGGCCGCGCATCCGGCCCCCAGCAGCGCCGCCGAGAACAGCAGTCCCTTGCTCAGCAGGGAATAGGTGCCCTCTCCCATGCGGTCCATGTTCTCCCAGATCCGCATATGTACCACCTCTCGCCCCTATCATACCAGAAGGGATGGGCGGGCGCTATGCAAAGTCTTTTCCAGAACAGGAAAAGGTCCCCGGTGTTCCGGGGACCTTTTCTTATTTCTTAAAGCTGTCCTTCAGGGATACGCTGCGGTTAAAGACCAGGTGGTCCGGACGGCTGTCCTTGCTGTCCAGGCAGAAGTACCCCAAACGCATGAACTGGAAATTGGCAGGGGCGGAAACTCCGGTCATATCCGCCTCCACCTTGCAGCCGGTGAGGACCTCCAGGCTGTCGGGATTCAGGCAATCCAGGAAGTTCTTGTCCGCGGCATCCGGGTTGGGATCAGTAAAGAGATTGTCATAGAGCCGGACTTCAGCATCCAGGGCCGTGGCCGCGTCCACCCAGTGGATGGTGGCGCCCTTCACCTTCCGCCCGTCGGCGGGATCGCCGCCCCGGCTGTCCGGATCATAGGTGGCGAAGATTTCGGTGATGTTGCCCGACTCGTCCTTCTCACAGCCGGTGCAGGTAATGAGATAGGCCCCCTTCAGCCGGCACTCCGGGCCGCCGGGATAGAGCCGCTTGTATTTGGGCACCGGCTCCTCCAAAAAGTCATCCGCCTCCACCCACAGGTGTCTGGAGAAGGTGATCTCCCGGCTGCCGTCCTCCGGACGGTTTGGGTTGTTCTCCACGGAAAACGTCTCAGACTGATTCTCCGGATAGTTGGTGATGGTCAGCTTCACCGGGCGCAGCACCGCCATGGTCCGCCGGGCCGTTTCATTGAGATCCTCCCGCAGACAGTGCTCCAGAAAGGCATACTCCACCGTGCTGGCGGCCTTGGCAACGCCGATGCGCTCACAGAAGTTTCGGATGGCGCGGGGGGTATAGCCCCGGCGGCGCAGGCCGCACAGGGTGGGCATCCGGGGATCGTCCCAACCGGACACCCGGCCCTCCTCCACCAGAAGGCGGAGCTTGCGCTTGCTCATCACCGTATGGTCGATCCCTAAGCGGGCAAACTCAATCTGCCGGGGCTTTGCGGGCAGGTCGCAGTGCTCCACCACCCAGTTGTAGAGGGGACGGTGGGCCTCGAACTCCAGGGAGCACAGACTGTGGGTGATGCCCTCCAGGGCGTCCTCAATGGGGTGGGCGAAGTCGTACATGGGATAGATGCACCACTTGTCCCCCTGACGGTGGTGGTGGGCGTGGTTGATTCGATAAATCACCGGGTCGCGCATGTTGAAGTTGCCGCTGGCGGGATCGATCTTGGCCCGGAGGGTCATGGCCCCGTCAGGGAATTCCCCGGCGCGCATCCGCGCAAAGAGGTCCAGGCTCTCCTCCACGGGCCGGTCACGATAGGGGCACTGGGCGGCACAGTTCACGTCGCCCCGCATCTCCCGCATCTGCTCCGGCGTCAGCTCGCAGACATAGGCCAGCCCCTTTTTGATGAGGCCAACGGCGCAGTCATACATCTGCTCAAAGTAGTCGCTGGCATAGTAAAACCGGTCGCCCCAGTCAAAGCCCAGCCAGTGGATGTCCTCCTGGATGGCCTCCACATACTCCACATCCTCCTTGGAGGGGTTGGTGTCGTCCATGCGGAGGTTGCACAGTCCGCCAAACTTCTCGGCGGTGCCGAAGTCGATGCACAGCGCCTTGCAGTGGCCGATGTGCAGGTAGCCGTTGGGCTCCGGGGGAAAACGGGTGTGGACGGTCATGCCCTGGAACTGGCCACCCTCTGCGATGTCCTCCTCGATGAACTGATGGATGAAATTTTTGCTCTCCGCCTCCTCGGCGATGGGTGTCTTGTTCTCCTCGGCCATGTTTCACACTCCCTGTCATTTGTATTTTTGCCGAAAATCGGCAACCTCTATTATACAGAATGACAATAGAAAACGCAAGGGGCTGCGCGGATTTTTCCCAGCGCCTTCCGCCGGACGCCGCCCACCGCGGAGAAATTCCCGGCGGACACACCGATGTGTCCGCCGGGTGCCCCGTGATTTGACATCCTCGGCGGGAATGCATCCGGCCAGCGGCGGTCAGAGATTCTTCCGGATGGTGTTGAGGGCGTTCTTCTCCAGCCGGCTCACCTGGGCCTGACTGATGCCTACTTCGTTGGACACCTCCATCTGCGTTTTTCCCTCATAGAAGCGCAGGGCCAGGATGCGGCGCTCCCGCTTCCCCAGCCGCTTCACCGCTTCCTTCAGCGCGATGCGCTCCAGCCAGTTCTCATCCGTGTTGCGGCTGTCGCTGACCTGGTCCATGACGCAGATGGTGTCTCCGGCTTGTTCGTAGATGGGCTCGTAAAGACTCACCGGCTCCACAATGGCGTCCATGGCCAGAACAACCTCCTCCCGGGGGATGCCAAGGACCTGGGCGATCTGTTCCACCGTGGGTTCCCGCTGGTGCTCCGCCATCCACCTCTCCCGGGTCTGCATGACCTTGTAGGCGGTGTCCCGCATGCTGCGGCTGACCCGGATGCTGCTGTTGTCCCGGAGATACCGGCGGATCTCTCCGATGATCATGGGAACGCCATAGGTGGAGAACCGGACCGGCTGATTGAGATCAAAGCCGTCGATGGCCTTGATGAGTCCCACACATCCCACCTGGAACAGGTCGTCTGGGTTTTCGCCCCGGCCCATGAACTTCTGGATGACGGAGAGCACCAGGCGGAGGTTGCCGTTGATCAGTTTCTCCCGGGCCTCCATATCGCCCGCCTTGCTCCGCCGCAGCAGCGCCAGCGTCTCCTCGTTGCTCAGCACCTTCAGCTTGGCGGTGTTTACCCCGCAGATCTCCACCTTACCCAACATGCGTGCCATCTCCTTTTTGTTGCTGTGAGAAGTATTTCCGTGCCGGAGAGCGAATATACGGCGGCAAAAAGGGAGGTTTTGTCGTCCGCCGCAGCGCCGGCATATATCCTGGAGAGACAAAAGTCTCAAAAGAGTCCTCTATACACGGACGTTTGTGCATAATAGGAAGAGGAGAGAGGGAGCCCTTCGCTTTTTAGTACAAAACTTCCAGTGGAAATTTGGATGGAATATGGTATAAATAGATACATATTGCGGCAAACCCGCGGCCAATGGGCCGCACGCAGAAAAAACAGAAAGAGGAAAAGCGATGTATTCTATTGATGTCGTTCACCAGGTGGACCCGGAGATCGCAGACGCCATTCAGGCGGAGATGAACCGGCAGGAGACACGCATTGAGCTCATTGCCTCGGAAAACTTCGCCAGCATCCCGGTGATGTCCGCCATGGGCACCCCCTTGACCAACAAGTACGCCGAGGGGTATCCCGGACACCGCTACTATGGCGGCTGCGAGTTCGTGGATGTGATTGAGACGATTGCCATTGAGCGGGCCAAGCAGATCTTCGGCTGCACCTATGCCAACGTTCAGCCCCACAGCGGCACCCAGGCCAACACGGCGGTGGAGCTGGCGCTGTGCCGGCCCGGCGATACGATTCTGGGGATGAACCTGGCCCACGGCGGACACCTGAGCCACGGCAGCCCCGTCAACTTCTCCGGACTTGTCTATCACATTGTTCCCTATGGTGTCAATGACCAGGGCTATATCGACTACGATGCGGTGGAGCGCCTTGCCATGGACTGCAAGCCACGCCTGATCATCGCCGGGGCCAGCGCCTATCCCCGGGCCATTGATTTCAAGCGCTTCCGGGAGATCGCCGACAAGTGCGGGGCCTATCTCATGGCGGATATCGCCCACATCGCGGGCCTGGTGGCCGCGGGGCTCCACATGAGTCCCATCCCCTATGCCCATGTCACCACGTCCACAACCCACAAGACGCTCCGGGGCCCACGGGGCGGATTGATCCTCTCCAGCGCAGAATTCGCCAAGGAGCACAAGCTCAACCGCGCCGTGTTTCCCGGCATCCAGGGCGGTCCGCTGATGCACGCCGTCGCCGCCAAGGCTGTGGCGTTCAAGGAGGTCCTCTCGCCGGACTTCAAGGCGTACCAGCAGCTGATCCTGGACAACTGCAAGGCCCTGGCCAAGGGGCTGATGGACCGGGGCTTCACCCTGTTTTCCGGCGGTACGGACAACCATCTGATGCTGGTAGATCTTCGCAATAAGGGCATCACCGGTCGGGACTGCGAGAAGCTGCTGGACAGCGCCGGGATCACCTGTAACAAGAACGCCATCCCCAACGATCCCGTCTCCCCCAATGTGACCAGCGGCATCCGGCTGGGGACGGCGGCGGTGTCCGCTCGGAGCATGCAGCCGGCGGACATGGATGTCATCGCCGACTGTATCGCCCGGATGGTGTCGGACGCCGAGGGGAACCGGGCCTATGTCCAGGGCAGGGTACAGGAGCTGACGCGGCGCTACCCGCTCTATCGAGACAAGGATTGAGAAATCGGCGCCGCGGCGTCATAGGACATCCAGCCCCCGGCATACCCTGAAACAAGGGGGGTGATGGGGATGCAGCAGTGCAGGATGGTGGAGCTGCGCTATAAGGAAGTCATCAACGTCAACGACGGATGCCGCCTGGGCTATGTGGGAGACGTGGAGATCAAGCTGCCGGAGGGGCAGGTGGCGGCCCTGATCGTGCCGGGCCCCTGCCGCTTTTTCGGGTTGTTCGGCAGGGGGGAGGACTACTACGTCCCCTGGGACTGCATCAGACAGATTGGGGACGACATCGTCCTCATTGAGAAGTCCTTTCAGCGCCGGGAGCCCTATCCCCGGAAAAAGAACCGGCGCTGGTTTTGATTGCCCTATCCCATGGGGGACAGGACCGCGGAAAACATTCCAAAACAACCAAGGGCCATTTCCTTTGATTCCGGCAGGGGCTTCTGTCGGAATCAGAGGGGGTGGCTCTTTTTTCTTCACGCGGTTCGCCGCCTGGGGCCAGGGGGGACAGACACGCCAGAGAGCCGGGCCGCGACGGATGGCGCCGCAGGCGTTGAAACCGGAGGACCCCGCGCGGGGAGGGAAATCGGCCGAAACTTTGAAAAATGTCAAATTTTCAATGAAATTCATCTTGCAATTTCCGGTTCCTTGTGGTATTATAGTTCAGCATTCCGCACGGAGCCGGATTCCCGGTCGGTGCTCTCCGGGGGAGAGTTGGCCGGAAAGCGAAGGCTTCGGAGGGTCAAACTAAATTTATTGGAGGAATTGAAGTACCATGGCAAACGTCGTATCCATGAAGCAGCTGCTGGAAGCCGGTGTCCACTTCGGTCACCAGACCCGCCGCTGGAACCCCAAGATGGCGCCCTATATCTACACCGAGCGCAACGGCATCTATATCATCGACCTGCAGAAGACTGTCAGAAAGCTGGAGGAGGCCTATAACTTCGTCCGCGAGCTGGCGGAGAATGGTCAGTCCCTGCTGTTTGTGGGCACCAAGAAGCAGGCCCAGGAGGCCATCAAGGATGAGGCCCTGCGCTGCAACATGTTCTATGTCAACGCCCGGTGGCTGGGCGGCATGATGACCAACTTCAAGACCATGCGCACTCGGATCGACCGCCTCAACCAGCTCAAGCGCATGCAGGAGGACGGCACCTTCGACATGCTGCCCAAGAAGGAAGTCATCAAGCACATGGGCGAGATTGAGAAGCTGGAGAAGTACCTGGGCGGCGTGAAGGAAATGAAGAAGCTGCCCGGTGCGCTGTTCATTGTGGACACCCGCAAGGAGCGCAACGCCATTGCCGAGGCCCACAAGCTGGGCATCCCCGTGGTGGCCATCGCCGATACCAACTGCGATCCCGACGAGATCGATTACCCCATCCCCGGCAACGACGACGCTATCCGCGCCATCAAGCTCATTGCCTCTATCATGGCCAACGCCATGCTGGAGGGCAAGCAGGGTGAGCAGATCGCCGAGGCCGCCGAGGCGGAGGCCGCTGAGGAGTCCGCTGCCGAGTAAATTCCCATGCGTCGGTAAACCCTATGGGGCGGGCAGGTCCCGCCCCATCGTTCTTGTGCTGAAAAGATACTATAACTTATTGGAGGTTGTTCCTTATGGCTTTTACTGCTGCTGATGTAAAGAACCTGCGCGAGATGACCGGCGTGGGTATGATGGACTGCAAGAAGGCCCTTACCGAGGCCGACGGCAATATCGACAAGGCTGTGGAGATCCTGCGGGAGAAGGGTCTGGCCGCTTCCGCCAAGAAGGCCGGCCGCATCGCCGCCGAGGGTATGGCTTACGCCGCCGTGATCGACGGGGTGGGCGTTGTGGTGGAGGTCAACGCCGAAACCGACTTCGTGGGCAAGAATGAGAAGTTTGTTGACTTTGTCAAGGGCGTGGCCGCCACCGTGGCTGCCAACAAGCCCGCTGATCTGGATGCCCTGATGGCCTGCAAGTACAATGGCACCGACCTGACTGTCCTGCAGCAGCAGCAGGAGATGGTCCTGGTCATCGGCGAGAATATCAAGGTTCGCCGCTTTGCCTTCTATACCGAGGGCGTCAGCGTGCCCTATGTCCACGCCGGCGGCAAGATCGGCGTGCTGGTGAACCTGGAGGTCACCGGCGGTATTGACGCCACCGCCATCGGCAAGGATGTTGCCATGCAGATCGCCGCCCTCAACCCCCGCTTCTGGGACAAGAGCCAGGTGACCCAGGATGTGCTGGACGAGGAGAAGAAGATCATGCTGGCCCAGATGGCCAACGATCCCAAGATGGCCGGCAAGCCCGACAAGGTCAAGGAGAACATCGTCACTGGCAAGCTCAACAAGTTCTACGCGGAGAACTGCCTGCTGCAGCAGGAGTTCGTGAAGGACAACTCCATGAGCGTGGAGAAGTATATCGAGTCTTCCGCCAAGGCTCTGGGCGGTACCGTTGCGTTCAAGAACGCTGTCCGCTTTGAGAAGGGCGAGGGCATCGAGAAGAAGCAGGAGAACTTCGCCGCTGAGATCGCCTCCATGGTGGGCGGCCAGGGCTGAGCTTGTCCCCCGCAAAACAAGCACATCGTCCTTGAATTTTAACATGCAGAAGAGTCCGAGGAAATTCGTTTCCCCGGACTCTTTTTTTATTTTGAATTCGATTTGGAGTCCTGTTTTGAGAGAAGAATCGCTTTTTGAGCTTTTTTGAGAAAATGCGTTGAGGGAAGTTGACGGACAAAATCGATTTTGGCCTCTCCACATCTTCTGGGGAGTATGATATAATTACCAGAACACCAACGCCGATGAAATGCTCTGCATGGAAAGAGGTCCATGATGCACAGGCAATATGGGTGGTCCATCGCCGCCCAGTTAAAATGGAGAGAAAAAGCAATGATTGCAGAAGAATCTACATCCGCAAAAGGATGTGGCAATTCCTTGCGGCCTTTTCGCGCCCTGCGCCCATTCGTCTGTAGGACAATGGGCGCGGGGCGCTTTTTGATCTGCTGAAAGGAGAGCTGACCATGAATCTGCCAAAGCGCGACGGCGTACATGGCCGTTATTACCTGATCCACAAGCCGGACACCTCCCCTGAAGTGCTGGCGGAGGCGGATGCCTGCATTCAGGACATTCTGGACGGGACAGCCCGGGAGAACCACTCCGCCTATCCGACGGTGGTGCGGAACCACAACGGGACGCCCTTTCTCACCAGTCAGCTGCTGGAGCGGTATCTGTCCAAACTGCCATTGAAGGGATTCCCCTATGAGGACGCGGCCGCCTTCTGCGATGCCCTGCGGCGGCTGGTGGGCTGGAAGGAGATCGATCACACACTGCGGCAGTACATCGAAAAGCAAGTACAGGAGCGATATTTTGAGGTCGGAGAGAAGGAGGACTACTTTTCGGCCTTTCCTCCCTGTACCGTATGGCCCGAGCTGCGGCCGGAGGATGTGGACGAGAGCCTGCTGCGCTTTGCCTGCTATGTGGCGGTCTGCTATACGGCATATGGGGCCAGCTACGACTCCCTCACCACCGAGCACATTCTCGGCCTGGTTTCCCAGCTCCGCCCCGACATGGTGAAGGAGCTGAAAACCAACGGCAGCGGCAAATTGCCGCCTGATATCCAAAAGCGGAAAACAAAGCACCTGACCGCCTCGGCCAACGATGCCTTTGCCACCATCCGCATCACCGCCAGGGACTCCACCGAGGCGTGCTATGGGGAAATCCTGGACTACCTGTGCGCGGTGCTGGAGCAGCCGGAGTTCCCCCACAGCTACTCCATCGAGTTTCGCGGGCCGGAGAAGATTTACCTGCCCATTCCCGGCCTTCCCAAGAAGGGTGTCCATCAGCTCTTTGCCTGCGCGGTGCAGCACCCCAATCTGCATCCGGCTATGGAGCGATACGCTCGTCTGGCTATGCGGGAGTTTGAGTGGTACCAAAATCTCGCGGATAAAGCCTGTGCGATGCCCGGCTCTTTCGCTGTGTTCGCTCTGGGGTTGGAGGGAGAACCGTGGGCACCGCTGGTGACGGAGTATCTGGATCTCTGCGACGATGAGCATTCCTCCCTGCAAGGGAAATTCCTTCATGCCTTGATCCGGAAGTTTGGGTTTCAACCATGGACGCTGGGGGTATTGGTGCGGGGCGCATTGTCTATGCAGTGGCTGGAGCCTGCCAGGGAATTCCGCA
>CALXDE010000031.1 GCA_944386965.1 uncultured Oscillospiraceae bacterium | reverse complement strand
AGGGCCAAAGGTGGGGATCACCACAAACAGACCGACCCCCACAAAGACAAGTCCCACAACAAAGCCCATGGTGGACTGTGTCTTTCCCGGCTTCACCCTGATGTTCAGTCTCATGCAGTCCTCTCCTTTCCGCCTGTCCCCTCTGTTCCACGGGGCAGCCCCTCCTGCCGCATTCCTTACTCCCTCCGCTGGCACTCAGTTCTTCAGACTCTGCAGCGGCGCCGGAATCCGGCCCTCCCCTGCGGATGTCCCATCCGCAGGGGGCCCCTTATGATTTTACCTGCTCGGGCGGACTGAATCCGCCCTGCGCCAAGGGTTTTGCCTTCGGCAAAACCCTTGTGCCGCCTCCGGCGGGCCGGGGCGGTCGGCTTTCTCTGATCCGCTCCCGGACTTTCGCTGGCGCTCAGTTCTTCAGACTCTGCAGCGGCGCCGGAATCCGGCCGCCCCGGGCCACAAACGCCGCGCTGGAGGCGGCATGGACCGGCATCACCGGGGCGCTGCCCAGAAGTCCCCCCATCTCCATCATATCTCCCACCTTGGCCCCGGGCACCGGAATAATGCGCACGGCGGTGGTCTTGCTGTTGACCATGCCCACCGCCGCCTCATCGGCAATGATGGCGCTGATGGTTTCGGCGCTGGTGTCTCCAGGAACGGCGATCATGTCAAGGCCCACCGAGCAGACACAGGTCATAGCCTCCAGCTTGTCGATGGTCAGCGTCCCATCCAGGGCAGCGGCAATCATCCCCTCGTCCTCGCTCACCGGGATGAACGCGCCGGAGAGGCCGCCCACATGGCCGCTGGCCATGACGCCGCCCTTCTTCACCGCGTCGTTCAAGAGGGCCAGGGCGGCAGTGGTGCCGTGGGTGCCGCAGACAGCCAGCCCCATCTCCTCCAAAATCCGGGCCACACTGTCGCCAATGGCCGGGGTGGGCGCCAGGGACAGGTCCACGATGCCGAAGGGCACCCCCAGTCGGGCGCTGGCCTCCCGGGCCACCAGCTGGCCCATGCGGGTGATCTGGAAGGCGGTCTTCTTCACCGTCTCCGCCACCACGTCAAAGGGCGCGCCCTTGACGCTCTGGAGGGCGTGGTACACCACGCCGGGTCCGGAAACCCCCACGTTGATGACGCATTCCCCCTCTCCCACGCCGTGGAACGCGCCGGCCATAAAGGGGTTGTCCTCCACGGCATTGCAGAACACCACCAGCTTCGCGCAGCCCAGGCCCTGGCTGTCCCTTGTCCGCTCCGCCGTGGCCTTGATGATGCGGCCCATCTCCGCCACCGCGTCCATGTTGATGCCCGCCCGGGTGGACCCCACGTTTACCGAGGAGCAGACCAGCTCCGTCTCCGCCATTGCCTGGGGGATGGCGGAGATGAGCTTTTTGTCCCCGGTGGTAAAGCCCTTCTGCACCAGGGCGGAGAATCCGCCGATGAAGTTGACGCCGCAGCTTTTAGCCGCCCGGTCCATGGCCGCGGCAAAGGGCACATAGTCCTCTGTCTCACAGGACTCCGCCACCATGGCCATGGGCGTGACGGAGATGCGCTTATTCACGATGGGGATGCCGAACTCCCTCTCGATGTCCTCCCCGGTTTTCACCAGGTTCTCCGCCTTGGCGCAGATCTTGTCATAAATTTTCCGGCAGCAGGTCTGGGCGTCCGGATGGGCGCAGTCCCGCAGGGAGATGCCCATGGTGATGGTCCGGATATCCAGATGCTGCTTGTCGATCATCTCGATCGTCTCGAGAATATTTTTCTGGTTGAGCATTGCGCTCCCTCATTTCCTTCAAAGTAGCGGAGGCAGCCGCCTGCGCGCGCCGCGTCCCTCTAATCGTGACGCAAAAATCCCGATCATTTCTCCAAGGACATGCGCCTTGGAAAAATGCATCGACTTGAGCCGCCCTGGGCGGCGTCACCAGTCCGCAGACTGGCGCGGGGGAATCCAAAGGGGGATGGAATCCCCTCTTTGCTGCTCTTAGAGTTTGTGCATCGCGTCGAAGATGTCCTCCCGCTGGACCCGGATGGACAGATGCCGCTGCGCCCCGTAGTCGGCCATCAGCCTGACCAGCTCCCCGAACTCCACATTGGCCTGGGAGGCGTCCACCACCATGGTCATGGTGAAGTAACCCTGGAGAACGGTCTGGCTGATGTCCAGGATATTGATGTTGTAGTGGGACAGACGGGTGCACACCCCGCCGATGATACCGACGGTATCCTTTCCAGTGACGGTTACAATGGCTCTCATGGCAATCCTCTCCTTTTGTTCTGCCGCGGCTGTCCGCCGCGTGCTACTGCAATTCGTCCAGCGTCAGTCCAAAGGCCGCGCCGAAATTCCGCAGGAAGTAGTCCACCTCCGGCAACTCCATCCGCTCCAGCGCCGCCAGGGTTTCCCGGGCGGCCTGGGAAAACTCGCTGTTGCCGGCGTTTTCCTCCTCCACGCATTTGATATAGGCGGAGAGCTTGTCCGCCGCCTTCACGATCTTGCGGGTATCCGCATCCTCGCTGTGGAGCAGCGGGGCGTATGCTCCCTGCATCTCCCGCGGCAGCATCCCCAGCAGCCGGTCCGCCGCCACGTGCTCCACCTGGCGGTAGGCCTCCAGAATGGCGGGGTTGTAGTACTTGATGGGGGTGGGCAGGTCCCCGGTAAAGATCTCCGTGGCGTCGTGAAACAGCGCCGCCGCCGCACAGGCGTTGGGGTCGCAGGGCTGATGAAACACGTCCCTCCGGATGACGCCCAAAGCGTGGGAGAGCACCGCCACCATGTGGCTGTGCTCCTGGATGTTCTCCGTGACACTGTTGCGCATCAGGGACCAGCGGTCGATGTACTTCATCCGGGAGATATAGGCAAAAAAGTTATACATGCTCCTCCTCCAGCTCTCCCAGCAGCACGCTGCCCGCCACGCCGGTGATCCGGGTCCGCCGCACCTGGTTATGCAAGTCCTTTCCCTTGACAGCCACTGGGATATAATTGGGTGCATGGCCGGTCCAGAGGCCCTCCCCCTCCTGCTCGTAGAGCACCGGGTAAGTCTCCCCCACACAGCCGGCCAGATAGGCCCGGTTCAGCTCCGCCGCCGCCTGGGCGGCCCGGGCGGCCCGCTCCTCCTTCACGGCCCTGGGTATCTGCTCCATGTCCGCGGCGGGGGTTCCGGTGCGGATGGAATAGGGAAAAATATGCATCTCCGCGAAGCCGCAGCTCCGGACAAAGTCCAGGGTTTCCCCAAACTCCGCCTCCGTCTCCCCTGGGAAGCCCACAATCAGATCTGTGGTGATTGCCGGGCGGCGAAAGTATACGTTCAGTAATTTCACACTCTCGATATACCGATTGGTGTCATATTTTCGATTCATCCGCCGCAGTGTGCCGTCACAGCCGGATTGCAGAGAGAGATGGAAGTGGGGGCACAGGTTCGGCAGCGCCGCCGCGCGGCGGCAGAAATCCTCGGTGATGGTCCGGGGCTCCAGACTCCCCAGGCGCACTCGCATATCCCCGGCCTGGGCGCTGATTGCCTCCAGCAGATCGATGAGACTCTCCCCGGTTTTCAGGTCCTGTCCCCAGGAGGAAATCTCAATCCCTGTCAGGACGAGCTCCCGGTATCCCTCCCGCCTCAGGGCCGCCGTCTGTTCCGCCGCCGCCTGGAGCGGCAGGGAGCGGACCGGTCCCCGGGCATAGGGGATGACGCAGTAGGAGCAGAAATTGACGCACCCATCCTCCACCTTCAGCATGGCCCGGGTGCGCTTTGCCATGCCCCCGGCGGGCAGCACCTCAAAGGTCCGGCGCCTCATGGCCGCATCCACCGCCAGCACCGGTTCCCGCTCCCGCGCGGCCTGCTCCAGCAGCTCCAGGAACGCCATCCGGTCGCCGGTACCCGAGATCAGGTCCACATCCAGTTTCTTCACTTCCTCCGGCCTGGTCTGGGCATAACAGCCGCACACGGCCACCACCGCCCCGGGGCTGCGCCGCCGGGCGCGGCGGATCATCTGCCGGGACTTCTTGTCGCTAACGGCGGTGACGGTGCAGGTGTTCACCACATAGGCGTCCGCCTCCTCCTCAAAATCCACCAGGGTATGGCCCCTGGCCGTCAGCTCCTGCTCCATCGCCTGCGTCTCGTACTGGTTGACCTTGCATCCCAGGGTATAGATCGCAATTCTCAGTTCCGGCGCCCCCCTTGCCTTTTCCATGGATTCCCGATATAATAGGAGTCCGCTGAGTCTTTATTATATATGGAAACGCGGGGCCTGACAAGGGCAAAGTCCCAGGATTTTCTCCCCAGAGCCCGAAAAGCCCCGCTGAAAGGAAGCGATCCCATGCTGCACTATCTGGACCACGCCGCCACCACCCCGGTGCCGCCCGCCGTGGCGGCGGCCATGGTGGAGATACTGACCGAGGGTTTCGGCAATCCCTCCTCCCAATACGACCTGGGCCGTGCCGCGGCCAAGCGGCTGGAGGCGGACCGGGCCGTCATCGCCGGCACCCTGGGCTGTCCGCCGGAGCGGCTCTTTTTCACCTCCTGCGGCACCGAGGGGGACAACTGGGCCATTCAAGCCGCCCTGTGGCAGAACCGCCGGGTGGGAAAACACATCATCACCACCGCCGTGGAGCACAGCGCCATCCTCCAGACCATGAAAGCCCTGGAGCAGCAGGGGTACGCGGTCACCTATCTGAAGCCTGACGACCGCAACCGCATTACCGCCGGGCAGGTGGCCCAGGCCCTCCGGCCGGACACGGCCCTGGTGTCCATGATGCTGGTGAACAACGAAACCGGCACCCGCTACCCCGTGGAGGAGGTGGCAGCCCTGCTCAAGGGCCGGGACACCCTCCTCCATACCGACGCGGTCCAGGGCTTTTTGAAGATGCCCTTCACCGCCAAAAGCCTGGGGGCGGACCTGATCACCCTCTCCGGCCACAAGATCGGCGGGCCCAAGGGCGTAGGCGCGCTGTACATCGGGCCGCGCCTGCCCCACCCCCGGCCTCTGCTGTTCGGCGGCGGCCAGGAGCGGGGGCTCCGCTCCGGGACAGAAGCCACCGCCCAGATCGCCGGCTTCGCGAAGGCCGTGGCGCTGCGGCAGGCAAGGCTGGAGGAAATCAACGCCTCCATGGCCGCCCTCCGGAACTATGCGGCGGAGCGTCTCTCCGCCATTCCCACTCTGGAGCTGGTGGGACAGGCCGACGCCCCCCACATTCTCGCCCTCTCCCTGCCCGGCTATCCCAGCCAGAACATCGTCAACGACCTGAGCAGCCAGGGGATCTGTGTCTCCGCCGGCTCCGCCTGCCACCAGGGGAAGGCCAGTCACGTTCTCACCGCCATGGGGCTTTCCCGGCGGGTGGCCGCCGGCACCATCCGCGTCAGCTTCGGCCCCGAAACCACCCGCGAGGATATCGACGCGCTGGCGCAGTCCCTTGCCGCCCACCGGGAGCGCCGCTTCCCCATGCTGTAACATCCCCCGTCCTATCCGGCGATTTACCGGATAGGACGGGATCGTTTTTCTCTATTGCTGGCAGAATTGCACAAAGAACCCCTCCCTTTTTCTACCCCGCCGCCCCGCCGCAAAGGGTGCCTTTCGGTTGCGGGCCAGCGGGGGGTGTGGTAGAATAAGACAACTACCATTCGCGCGGAGGAGGGATGGCTTTGCAGACGGTCAGAGAGATCACCGCAGCGCTGCGAAATGGAATCTATGACGAGAAGTTGAGCCGTATCTACGGGGACGGCGCCTCCCGGTCTGTCGGGCGGCTGCTGGCACTGGTAGGCGGCTTTTGTGATTTCTACGGGGCCGGCGAGGACACGCAGATCGCCCTCTTTTCCTGCCCGGGCAGAACAGAGCTGGGCGGCAACCACACCGACCACCAGCAGGGTCACTCCCTGGCAGCCAGCGTGGATCTGGACACCATCGCCTGTGCCAGCCCAAACAGCAGCGGCGTCATCCGCGTGAAATCCCAGCACCACCGCATTGCCGAGATCGATCTGAGCCGTCTGGAGCCCCAGGCGGCGGAAACCGGCAGCTCCCCCGCCCTGGTCCGGGGCATCGCCGCCCGGATTGCCGCCATGGGCTACCCTCTCACGGGGTTCGATGCCTACACCACCACCCAGGTCCTCCGGGGCGCGGGGCTCAGCTCCTCCGCCGCCTTCGAGGTGCTGGTGGGGGAGATCCTCAACCACTTCTGCTGCGGCGGAGCGCTGACCGCCTTTCAGCTGGCCCAGATCGCCCAATTCGCGGAGAACCGCTACTTCGGCAAGCCCTGCGGCCTGCTGGACCAGATGGCCTGCGCTACCGGCGGGGTCATCGCCATGGACTTTCGGGACAAGAACGAGCCGGAGGTCCGGCATGTGGACTTTGACCTCCGCGCGGCCGGGTACGCCCTGTGTATGGTGGACACCGGCCGCAGCCACGCCGACTTGAAGGAGGATTTTGCCGCGATCCCCCGGGAGATGGGGGCCGTGGCCGCCTGTTTTGGAAAGAGTCTCCTCTCCCAGGTGTCCTCCGCCGACTTCTATGCCAATCTTCCGGAGGTGCGCCGCCGCTGCGGCGACCGGGCGGTCCTCCGGGCCATCCATTTCTTCCAGGATGACGCCCTGGTGACCCGGCAGCTCCGGGCCATTCAGTCCGGAGATATGGACACCTTCCTCACCCTCGTCTCCCGGTCCGGCCGCTCCTCCTACATGTACCTGCAGAACGTCTCCACCTATCGGGACCCGGCCCATCAGGATATGGCGGTGCTGCTGGCGGTGGCCGAGCAGCTGCTTGGGGGCCGGGGCGCCTGCCGGGTCCACGGCGGCGGCTTTGCCGGCGCCATCCAGGTGTTTGTCCCCCTGGACCTGGTGGACACCTTCTGTCCCGCCATGGAGCGGGTGGCGGGGGCGGGCGCCTGCCACGTCCTCTCCTTCCGCGGCACCGGCGCCTGCTGTCTCATCGATTGAATATCCGCAAGGAGGGACTTTTTATGGACCGCTACATCGACCTCTTGGTGGCCTACGGCCTGGAAAAGCACCTGATCGAGCCCGATGACGCCGTCTGGTGCCGCAACACCTTCATGAATATCCTGCAAAAGCCGGACTACGCCCCCGGTGAACCTCTCCCGCCCGCCCCCCTGCCGGAGGTGCTCTCTGTCCTGACAGAGGATGCCGTCTCCCGGGGCCTCTGCGGCGATGACACCGTCAGCCGGGACCTGTTCGACACAAAGCTTATGGGCGTCCTGACCCCCCGGCCCAGCCAGGTCCGCCGCCGCTTCTTCGAACTGTACGCCCAGTCCCCCCAGGCGGCCACCGACTGGTATTACGCCTTCAGCGGCGACACCAACTACATCCGCCGGGACCGCATCGCCCGGGACCTGCGGTGGCAGGCAGACAGCCCCTACGGGACGCTGGACATCTCCATCAACCTCTCCAAGCCCGAGAAGGACCCCAAAGCGGTGGCGGCCCTGCGCCACGCGGTGAATACCAGCTATCCTCTGTGCGCTCTGTGTCTGGAAAATGAGGGGTACGCCGGGCGCGTGAACCACCCGGCCCGGCAGAACCTGCGTCCCATCCCTCTGAGGGTGGACGGGGAGCCCTGGTATCTCCAGTACTCCCCCTACGTCTACTTTTCCGAGCACTGCATTCTGTTCAGCGAAGCCCACCGGCCCATGTCCATTACACAGGGGACCTTCCGGCGGTTGCTGGACTTTGTCACCCAGTTTCCCCACTACTTTATGGGCAGCAACGCCGACCTCCCCATTGTGGGCGGCTCCATCCAGACCCACGACCATTTCCAGGGCGGACGCTACCCCTTCCCCATGGAGCGCGCGGCGGTGGAGGCGTCCTTCACCGTCCCGGGCTTTGCCGATGTCCAGGCAGGCATCCTCCACTGGCCGCTGTCGGTGATCCGTCTGCGCTGCTCCCAGGCGGACCGGCTGGTACAGCTGGCGGGCCGCATTCTGGACCGCTGGCGGGATTATACCGACGAGAGCGTCCAGGTCTTCGCCCGGACCGGCGGTGAGCCCCACAACACCATCACCCCCATCGCCCGGCGGCGGGGGGAGGACTATGAGCTGGACCTGGCCCTGCGCAACAACCTGACCACGCGGGAGTATCCTCTGGGCCTCTACCACCCCCACCCGGAGATCCACCACATCAAGCGGGAAACCATCGGCCTCATCGAGGTCATGGGCCTTGCCATCCTGCCTCCCCGGCTGAAAGGCGAGCTGGCGGCGGTGGCGGACTGTCTGGTCCACGGCGGCGACCTCTCCGCCGACCCCCTCACCGCCCCCCACGCCCCCTGGGCGGAGAGCCTGCGCGGGCGGTACGCCTTCACGGCGGAGAACGTGGAGGAAATCCTGCAAAAAGAGGTGGGGCTGGAGTTTGCCCGGGGCCTGGAGCACGCCGGGGTGTTCAAGACGGATGCGGCGGGCCGGGCGGCCTTCCGCCGGTTCGTGGAGCGCCTGTAAAAAGGATGGGCAGCCCATGAAAAAGCGACTGAGCATTCTGGCGGAGCTGATCCTGCTGTCCATCCCCTTCATTACAATTGGCTACGCCCTGATCAGCCTGTGGGTCTTTTTCCGACACCACTGGTACTGCATTTTATTCCCCCTCGCCCTGGCCGGAGCAGGAGATACCTACCGGGAAAAAGTCTGGGCGCTGACCGGCAGCAAGGCCATTGCTATTGTGCTGAGCGTGCTCTGTTATGCCGCTGCCTTTGCCGTTCTGTACGCCACCGGCTATATAGAGGGCACTCTGGTTCCCTGGTAATCGGCTCCTTCTCCATTTGCAGCGGATTCTCCATTTCAGTTGACTTCTTTGCCCCAAATTGTCCGCTTTCCCCTTGCCTTTTCCTGGTTTTCCGCTTATAATGATGGTTTAAGGGAGGATGTCCTGCATCCTCCCCGCCTTTTGAAACAACAAAATTCCCATAGAGAGTGAGCGTGTATCATGGAACAGAAGAAGCCTGTCATCGTACTGGTGGCATTTTACAATACCAAGGCCCTGGGCGTGCGCTACCTGGAGACGGCGCTGAAACAGGCCGGCTACGGCGTGGAAACCATTTTCTACAAGTCCTTCAACAGCATCCACCCCTCCAAGACCACAGTGCGGGAGCTGGAGCTGCTGGTGGAGCGGATACAGGCCGCCCAGCCCATGCTCATCGGCCTGTCCGTCATGAGCTCCATGTATCTGGATACGGTGGAACTGGTGATCGAGGCTGTCAACAAGCACTTTGACCTCCCCGTGGTCTACGGCGGGGCCTTCGCCTCCATGTTCCCCGAGCGCTTCCTCCGCCGGGAGGGCAGGGACTTCTCCATCCGCACCGACGGGGAGCACGCCCTGCGCGCCCTGGCTGACGCCCTGCGCACCGGCGGCGACTGGCACGCCATCCCCTGCCTGGGGTACCTGGAGAAGGGGGAAACAACCCTCAACCCCATCAGCGGACTGGAGAGCGACATCGACAATTACGGCCTCCCCGCCATCGAGTGCGAGAAGGCCTGCTTCATCGAGCACGACAAGCTGACGGAGGGGGACCCTCAGCTCTCCACCCTCAGCTACGAGGTCATCGCCTCCCGGGGCTGCCCCTTCACCTGCTCCTACTGCTGCTGCATCAACCTCCACCGGCTCTTCCAGGGCACGGGTACCAAGTACGTCCGCACCCGCTCGGTCCAGAGCGTCATGGAGGAACTGAAAATCGCAAAGAAGGCCTGTAAAAAGCTGGTGTTCGTCCACTTCTACGATGAGATCTTCCCCAACACCCCCGGCTGGGTGGACGAGTTTGTGGCGGAGTACAAGAAGCACATCGATCTCCCCTTCACCATCTGGTCCCACCCCAAGATGGTGGACGCGGAGATGCTGCGCAAGCTCAAGGCCGTGGGCCTCACGGAGGTCATCATGGGCATCCAGTCCGGCTCTCCCCACATCCGCAAGGATGTGTTCCACCGCTACGAGTCCAATGAGGACATCATCGAGGCCACCCGCGTCATCCACGACTCCGGGGTGTTCTGGGCCAGCTATGACTTCATGCTCCGCCACCCCTTCGAGACGCTGGATACCCTGAAGGAAACCTATTTCCTGGTCAAGAAGATGCACGGCCCCTTTGAGCTCCAGCTCCACGGCCTCAACTTCCTCCCCGGCACGGACATCGTCCAGATGGCCATTGACCAGGGCTGCCTTACGGCGGAGGAGATGGACAAGATCATGTACGCCCCCATGGAGGAGCAGTTCGGCGCCTATTGGCACCGGGGCAACGACGCGGACAGCCAGATGTGGTACAACATGATCTACTGCCTGCAGTTCAAGTCCACCCGGAAGAAGGTGGAGCAGTGGGAGAGCGATCCCGCCGCCCACCGCGCCGAGATCGACGCGCTCTACGCCAAGGCCCAGAAGATGGCGAAATACCGCTACTACTACAAGAAGGCCCGTGTGGTCCTCAAGAGCAAGCTGTAAGGAGGCGACGCCCATGAACTGCCCGAAGTGTGGGAAAGAGATGCGCCCCGGGTTCCTCCAGGGCGCCCAGACTCTGGTGTTCAACCAGAAGCAGTACCACGTCTCCATCGCCCCCAGGAAGGACGGGGACGTGGAGCTCGTCTGGAATCTGGCCGCCGGCGCGGATTTTCAGGGCTTCATCTGTACGGATTGCGGCCTTATGACATTCGACTATGAACACCCCATGGACCGCTGGCTGTAAGAACGGCGGGGCAGATGCCCCGCTTTTCTTCTGCGCCGGCGAGGAGACGCGCCTTTCCCGGCGGACATTGCCCCCCAGGCCCCTCTGCCGGCGTCTCCCGGCCCGGGACCTCAGCCCAGATTTTTCAGGAGGCCGCCGCCATGCGATATGATTTCGCCCCTATGGAGGGGATCACCACCGCCCTCTTCCGCCGTCTCCACCGCCAGTTCTTTCCCGGCGTGGACCGGTACTATATGCCCTTTTTCGCTCCCTCCCGGGACCACGTATTCCCCGCCAGGGTCCTGCGGGAGCTTCTGCCCGAGAACAACCGGGGGCTGACAGCGATCCCGCAGCTGCTGACCAAATCGCCGGAGGACTTCCTGTGGGCCGCCGGAGAGCTGTCCGCCATGGGCTACCGGGAGGTAAACCTCAACCTGGGCTGCCCCTCCGGCACAGTGACCGCCAAAGGCAAGGGGTCCGGGATGTTGGCGGACTTATCCGCCCTGGACGCCTTTCTGGACGCCATATGCTCCCGCGCCCCCTGTGCCGTCTCCGTCAAGACCCGGCTTGGGATTGCCGAGCCGGAGGAGTTCGGCCCCATTCTGGAGATCTACAACCGCTATCCCCTCTCGGAGCTCATCGTCCACCTCCGGGTGCAGCGGGACGTCTATCGCCATCCGGTCCGGACGGAGGCGTTTGGGCCCATTCTGGCTGCCAGCCGCCACCCCGTCTGCTACAACGGCGGTCTGGTACAGGTCCGCGGCTGTCTGGAGACAGCGGCCCGCTTTCCCGGCGCCGCGGGGGAGATGATCGGCCAGGGCCTGCTGGCCAACCCGGCCCTGGTCCGCCAGGTCAAGGGCGGGGCTCCTCCGGATCGGGAGACGCTGCGTGTCTTTCACAAGGCGCTGTTTGAGGGATACTGCCATCTCTTTGGCAGCGCCCACAACGCCATGATGCGCATGAAGGAGCTCTGGCCCTATCTCATCCGTCTCTTTTCAAACAGCGCGCCCGCCGCCAAGGCCCTCCGGAAGGCCCGGGAGCCCCGGCAGTTCCTGCAGGCCGCCGACGCGGTCTTCCAGGACCTGGCGCTGCTGCCGGAGGCGGA
>CALXDE010000030.1 GCA_944386965.1 uncultured Oscillospiraceae bacterium | reverse complement strand
TGTATATCTCTCCCTTCAAGGACAACGCCGATATCCAGTTTGACACCTCGCTTCCCTATGAGATCGGCGTCTTTAAGAGCTATGTGCTGCCCTTCTGCGAGCAGCTGACGCCGGAGATCGAGCGGTACGAGGAGATCGGCCGCCTGCTGGAGGCCTACCCCAGATTCGAGTCGCTGGATGAGGCATATGTGGCGCCGGACTCCCTGATCCGGGAGTTCATCGGCGGCGGCATCTACAGCGGCGCCTGAGTCCCGCCCGGGGGGCGGTATCCTGGTTGAGGAGGATCTGACGATGGATCGGGAAAAGCGAAACGAACAGTGGAGCGACCTGTGCCGGGGCACCCGCAAAGTGGCGGAGGACCTGGGGCAGGCGGCCTGGGCCGGAGTGTGGCGGGCCGGACACGTGGCGGAGGGCGCGGCCCGAAGCGCCCGCCTGGGCCTGCGGGTCCTGGAGCTGCAGACCGCGTTTCGGGCTCAGCTGCGCCGGGTGGGAGAGCTGGTCTACGCCACCCACTCCGGCAATCCCACCGACAGCGCCACGCTCCAGGCGGCCCTGGAGCGGGCGGACGCCCTGCGCGAAGAGCTGGAGGTCTGCCGCCGTTCTCTGGCGGAGCTGCGGGGCGTGGTCGCGTGCGACATGTGCGGGGCCGAGAACAGCGCCGGCAGCGGCCGGTGCGCCCGGTGCGGCCAGCCTCTGTGCCGCTGAGGGAGCGGACCAGGTCCGACATTTTTTGTGATCCCGGCCCGGGGGGATGGGGCCCTCCGGGCGGATTTTTCACGCCGGTGCCGGCGGGGGCTGACCCGCGCCGGCGCCGGGGCATTCTTTTCCTTGCGAGGTATCCTGACAATGTCCAAAGAAAAAAAGCAAACCTTTCTGGGGGCCACCGCCACACTGGGACTGGCGGTGATTGTGGTGAAGATCATCGGCGCCCTCTACAAGATCCCCCTGAACAATATCCTGGGGGACGAGGGGGTCACCTACTTCAACGCCTCCTATAAGATCTACAGCTTTCTGCTGTCCCTCTCCACCGCGGGCCTCCCTGTGGCCCTGAGCAAGCTGGTGGCGGAGAGCCGGGCCCTGGGCAAATATAACCAGAGCCGCAAGCTCCTGCGCCTGTCCCTGATTCTCTTCACCGCCATCGGCGCGGTGGGCACGGCCATCATGTTCTTCTTTACGGACGAGCTGGCGGCCCTGATGAACAACTCCCTGGCTTACGCTCCCATCAAGGCCCTGAGCTTCTCGGTGGTGTGCGTGTGCATGATGTCCGCCTTCCGGGGCTATACCCAGGGCAGCGAGAACATGGTGCCCTCCGCCATCAGCCAGGTCATCGAGGCGGTGTTCAAGCTGGTGGTGGGCCTGGCCCTGGCCTGGTATCTGGTAGATGCGGGGCTGGGACTCTCCATGGGCGCTGCCGGCGCCATCATGGGCGTCACCATCAGCACGGTGCTGGCCCTGGGGTACATGGTGGTCAACCACCTGCGCCACCGGAACGACACCCCCGCCAGCACCGACGTGCCCCAGCGCTACCGGACGCTCCTCAAGCGCCTACTGGCCATCGGCATCCCCATCACCATCGGCGCCTCGGGCATGAGCCTCATCACCCTCATTGACCAGAGCCTGATCATGGGCCGGCTTCAGGATGTGCTGGGTCTTACGGAGCGGGCCGCCGCCGCCCTCAACGGGCAGTATGAGTTCAGCATGACCCTCTTCAACCTCCCCAGCTCCTTCATCCCCCCCATCACCATGTCCCTGGTGCCCGCGGTGTCCGCGGCCCTGACCCGCCGGGACCACCGCCGGGTGGGCAAGCTGGTGAACACCTCCCTGCGCCTGACCACGCTCCTGGCCTTTCCCGCCGGGGTGGGGCTGAGCGTCCTGGCCGGGCCCATCCTGATCCTGCTCTACCCTGCCCAGTACGACGCCGCCGTGGCCGCTACCTACCACCTCCAGATCCTGGGTCTGGCCTCGGTGTTCGTGTGCGTCATGCTCCTGACCAACGCCATCCTCCAGGCCCACGGCCTGGCCAAGGTACCCATCATCACCATGTTCATCGGTGGGGTGGTGAAGGTCGTTGCCAACTATATGCTGGTGGGCAATCCCAATATCAACATCAAGGGGGCCCCCATCGGCACCCTGGTGTGCTACGCGCTGATCTGTCTTTTGAACCTCATCTGCATCAATCGCGTGCTGGTCAACCGCCCCAGCTATGCCCAGCTCTTCCTCAAACCCCTTCTGGCCACCGCCGGCATGGCCGTAACGGCCAAGGTGGCCTACGACTTGCTCTCCGCGCCCCTGGGCAGCTCCCTGGCCACCCTGGGGGCCATCGCCCTGGCCGCGGCGGTGTACGCCGTGCTGGTGGTGCTCCTGCGGATCATCACGAAGGAGGACCTGGAGATGCTACCCAAGGGGGAGAAACTGGCGAAAATCCTGCATGTGCGGTGAAGACCGCCGAAAGATATCGGAAAATTCTGGAAATCCCCGATGATTTTTCATTTTTATGTGAAAAAAATCTTGCATCCCCTATTAAAATATGGTAAATTGGGGAAAGGCAAATGAAGGAACAAAACTGTCTCTTGTACAAATGATTAAAAGGAGAAGCATGACCATGAATAAAGCTGAACTGATCGCCGCTGTCGCTGAGAAGGCCGCCCTGTCCAAGAAGGACTCCGAGGCCGCTGTGAACGCCACGCTGGAAGCCATTGCCGCCGCTCTGCAGGACGGGGACAAGGTGCAGCTGGTGGGCTTTGGCTCCTTCGAGGTGAAGAAGCGGGCCGCCCGCACCGGCCGCAACCCCCGGACCAAGGAGGTGGTGGAGATTCCCGCCTCCCAGGTGCCCGTGTTCAAGGCTGGAAAGGCTCTGAAGGACGCTGTGGATAAGTAATCCCCCATCCTGGTCATTCCCCGGGGCGCATCCAGCGGATGCGCCCCGTTTGTTCTATTTTCTGCGTAAGGAGTGGAGACAGACATGCGTCTGGACAAGTATCTCAAGGTTTCCCGCCTCATCAAGCGCCGCACCGTGGCCAACGAGGCCTGCGACAGTGAGCGGGTGAGCGTCAACGGAAAGGTGGCCCGTGCCTCCTACGATGTGAAGGTGGGAGATGTGATCGCCATTCGCTTCGGCGAGCGGACCCTCACCGTGGAGGTCCTCTCCGTCCAGGAGACGGTGGGCAAGGCCGGCGCGGCCCTTTTGTACCGGGAGGTCTAAAGGGGACAGCCCCCTCATAGAATGGAGTGTATCCATGGAGAGGGGGAGCGCAGATGGCATCCTATGAAAATCCGGCCTATACCGCCCACCGGCTGACCCTGGAGGGGCGGGAGCGGCTCACAGTCTCCGGGGTGGAGGACGTGGAGCGCTTTGATGAGAGCTCCATCGTCATGTCCACCACCGCTGGAACGCTAGTCATCGCCGGGCAGAATCTGCACATCGGCAAGTTGAGTCTGGACGGGGGAGAGCTGCATGTGGACGGGCAGATCGACTCCCTGTCCTATGAGGAGCAGAGCTATGGCCGGGGCGGGCTGCTCAGCCGCCTCTTTGGCTGATGGAGGTGGAGATCGGCGCCCAGGCGGCGTCGTTTTGCTCCGCGGTGCTGCTGGGGGCGGCTCTGGGATTGCTCTACGATCTGCTGCGGGCCCTGCGGAGGGTCCTGCGGGGCTGGGGCACCGCCCTGGCCGACGGACTGTACAGCGTTCTGGTGCTCTCGGCGGTCTTCTATTTTGCCATGTCCTTTGGCCGGGGGCGGCTGCGGATCTATATGGTGCTGGGGATTCTGGCCGGCGCGGTGCTGTTTTTCTGCCTGCTGAGCCGGCCGCTGCGTCCGCTGTGGGATTATTGGCGGGACAGTCTGCTGCTGATCCTGCGCGTCCTGCTGACGCCTGGTGTACTGGTGGTCCGTGTGCTGAAAAAATTTGGGCAAAAATGCAAAAAGGTCTTTCTTTTTTGGAAAAAGTGGTTTACAATAATAGGCACACACTGGCGCGAGACGCGGATGGCGCGCCGGCAGGCGGGGAGGCGAGGGACGCGCGATGAAAAGGAAACCAAAGCGGGCAAGCGGATTTCTCACCGGGGTCCTGTTGCTGGTGCTGCTGCTGGGCGTGGGAATCCAGCTCTATCGGATGCAGGAGGACTTGAAGACCGCTCGGGCCGAAGAAGCGGCGCTGGCCGCGCAGATCGCGCAGGTGGAGCGCGAGAACGCCCAGCTTCAGGAGGATCTGGATCGCGCCGGCGACCCGGAGCTGATTGAGGAGATCGCCCGGGAGGAGCTGGGTATGGTGACTCAGAACGAAAAGGTGTTCTATACCTATGGCGGATAGGGCGTATCATCCCGTTTGCTGCGCGGGGCGGCACCATGGCGGTGCCGTCCCGCTTTTTTTGCGCGCCCGTCCCGCCGGCTTGTCCCGGCGGGCTGGGGGTATATGATTTGGCGGCGGGGAAGCGAGGCCCTGCCGCCGGGATTTTGCCTGGGGCAAATGCCTGAGCGCCGGGCGCCCGGCAAAGGATAAAAAAGAGCCGCTGTCGAGTCTCCTCAGCAGCGGCCCAGCGGGTGGGATATTGGAAAGCTTCCATGGAGTATGATACCAGCCCCGGCCGCAAAAGTAAATAGGAGCTTTTGTCGCCTTCTGTCGGTTTGACCGAAATGTGAATAAATTGTATATTTCTACCAGAAGCGAAAAGTTTCTCTGGACGCAGACTTGTCTATATGGTACAATACAAGTAACCCCAATACGGGGCCACGAAAGGAGCGGTACCATGAAGTTTACATTCACGTGTAAGAAGGTCAGTCTGAACGATTCTATCAAGGCCTACGCTGAGAAGAAAATCGGCAAGCTGGATCGCTATTTTCAGGAGGAACCGACCGCACTTGTAGTATTCGCGGTGGAAAAGGACCACCGCTGTGAGGTAGAGGTGACCATCCGCAGCGGGAAGACGCTCTTCCGGGCCGAGGAGGTTGCCAAGGACGGGGATATGCGCAGCGCCGTGGACGCCGCCGCCGCCACCATCGACCGGCAGATCCGCAAAAACAAGACCCGCCTGGCCAAGCGTCTGCGGCAGGACGCCCTGGTCAGCGACATCCCCGCCGAGTTCGATGTCAGCGAGGAGAAGGAGTTCGACGTGGTGCGCACCAAGCACGTGGCCGCCAAGCCTATGAACACCGAGGAGGCCATCATGCAGATGAACCTGCTGGATCACGATTTCTTTATCTTCCGCAATATGGAGGATGTGGTGTGCATCGTCTACCGCCGCCGCAGCGGCGGCTACGGCCTCATTGAAACCGACGGCATTGAGGAGGAGTAAACCACCTCGTTTCCCGGCGGAGGCGCGGCGAAAGCCCGCGCCTCCGCTTTTTTGCGCGCGGCAGCAGCGCACCGACTTGCCAGCGCCCCGCCGGTCTGGTAGAATGGAAAAAACATCGCGCCAGCCGGCAGGCGGGCGGAAAGGGGCGTTTCATGGAGAAGATCGCGTTTGTCACCGGGTCCTCCCGGGGCATCGGTCGGGCTGTGGCCCTCCGTCTGGCGGAGGAGGGCTGGGCCGTGGGCATCAATTGTATCAGCCGCCTGGATCTGGCGGAGGAGCTGGCGGCGTCCATCCGTTCCCGGGGCGGTGCCGCCGCCGCCTTTCAGGCGGACGTGGCGGATCGGGAGGCGATCACCGCCGCCATCCGGGGGGCTGAGGCAGCTCTGGGGGGGCCGGTGTCCCTGCTGGTGAACAACGCCGGCATCGCCGAGCAGAACCTGTTCCAGGAAATCCCCCCGGACTTCTGGCGGCGGATCTTCGCGGTGAATGTGGACGGGGCTTTCCACACCATTCAGGCGGTGCTGCCAGCCATGATCCATGAGAAGGCCGGGTGTATCGTGAACATCTCCTCTATCTGGGGACAGCGGGGGGCTTCCTGCGAGGCGGCCTACTCCGCCACCAAGGCCGCCCTCATCGGCCTGACGCGGTCCCTGGCCATGGAGCTGGCCCCCTCCCAGATCCGGGTCAACTG
>CALXDE010000029.1 GCA_944386965.1 uncultured Oscillospiraceae bacterium | reverse complement strand
TGGTGATCTGGTCGCTGGTGCGCCCCTCCATCTGGATAGGCACCGTGTAGTGCTTCAGGAGCCGCCCCTGGGCGCCCAGCTCCGCAACGGCCAGGTGGTCGTAGTTCATGTCGAAGGCCACGCAGCCATCGTCATAGCAGGTGTTGGTGTCAGGGTTTTCTGGAATGCTGACCATGCACTTCACCTGGAAGGCGTTGCCGCAATCCTTGATCGCCCAAGTGACAGGGCCAGGCGTCCAGCCCTCGATCTGTTGGTCAGGCGGCAGCTTCTTGTTCTTTTTACTGATCTCGGAGGCTTTAACGGCCGCGTTGATATTCTCCTGGCCGTATGGGAACCACACGCCGGGTAGATTGACCCTGCGGCCGTCAATGGATCGATAGGTCAGCGTTCCCGTGGCGGGATCGTAGTCAACCAACCAGTTCCCCTGCGGGGCGTCGTGGCGGCCCACAAGGAGCATATCCCGGCGGCGCAGGCGGCGCAGCGTGTCGCACCACTCATTATAGTTTTTGGCGAACTTCCACTGGCGGAAGATCTTCTTACCGCCATAGCAGATGTGGTAGATGCCGGCCTTTGCCTCACGCTTGAGCCTGGCCAGCCGGGACTGCAGGTTGTGTTTCCGGTGCTCCATATTGTGGATCGCGCTCTTGAGGCGCCGGATCCATGGGTCTAAGTACAGGGCCTCGAACAGGTACTCGTTTTCAAATATCTGGTCCGGCCGCTTGCCATGGATACTCTTCACGGTGAAACGGATGTCGGAACCCATGCGCTCCGGCTTAACCAGGCAGCCAAAGCTGTTGTGGAACGGCGGCAGCGGGGCCTCAGCTTTCCGGGCCAGGCTGCGGGCTTTCAGGGACTCCTTTGCCAGATACAGAACCTTCAGCCGCTGGGTCTTCTTGGCAATGTTTTCATCGATCCGGACAAGCTGCTGCTCCTTGGTCTTGATATCCAGAGCCAGGGCTTCCTTCGCGGCGCTGCGGATACCGCCGGCAGCTCGCTCCAGGCTGGTGACAAAGTAGTCGGTCAGCCCGCACTGCTTATACCGGCGGTGGATGCTCTCCCCGTCGGGTAGAGCTGGCTTGCCGAGATCCACGACCATGCAGTGGAGCATGGTATTGAAGGTCAGGATGTCGCCTGACAAGATATCCGCATCGCCAGCGGCCAGTGCGGTTTTCTTTATGTAGTTGGAGGTATAGGTTTTCATGTAGGCATCACACCCCTCCGGCTTGCTTACATGAGTATTATATGCAAGCAAACAAAAGGCATGATGCCATATGAGGGGCCTTGCCGCCTTATATCCCCGTGGATAAATCCAGGGGTCTTACGGCGGCACCGATAAGGCGTCCTTGGACTACCCTACCCCGTCCGGACCGCTGTATGCGCGGCCCAGCAGGGCAAAGAAAATAGCCCTCCCGAAGGAGGGCCAGGGATTCAGGAAGATTTCGGCGCCGGCAGCCAGCTCCCCCGCCAATTATCCTCTCGGAGCGGCTCCGTGCAGGGCGCCGGTATGCAGTTTGGGTCTCCGGCTCGTTGTTGTATCCAACAGGGAGCCCTCCGTGCCCTACCGCCTGGCAAGAAACACACCAGCCTCCTCCCCATGCCTCCCACAGCAGGCCCGACCAGCAACCACTCCCCTTGTCATCGGGCTCGGGGGCTCGGGACGGGTGTCCACAGCCGCCGCCCAATCAACCCAAGCTCTTCTGCCCCCTCCCTTTTCTCCGTAGAAAAGACAGTGAGGGCCGTCCCATATACCCAAAATCCAAAGGCCGCACCTGAAAGGAGTCTCACACCTCCATGGAAAAAAGAACCGATGCTGGATATGTTGCCATCCCCGAGTCCTATACCCGCCGCCAACTGAACGCCCTTTACCGGGAGATCCCACTCAAGGACACTACCTCCCGCCTACTCCGGAAATACTTCAATGCCATGGCCAACCTCTACGGCATCATTCCCCTGAAAAAGGCCTACGAGATCATCTCTGAGCAGAATCCGACCCTGGTAACCGAACAGGAGTTCCTGGCCTTCGCGGAGATTGCCCGCCATGAGTGCGAAGATTATTACATCCTGGGCGCCGAGGACATCTACACTGGCCGGCCACCTGTGGAACCCATGCGCCGGGAGATCATCGACATTCTGCTGGTCGAAGGCAACATGGAGCAGTATGTCCAGACGAAGGAAATCCAGCGTGGAAAGCCATATTATGTCCCTTCCAAGAAAGAACTCCTGCTCTACGACGACGCCCTCTACTGCGAGGAGACGCCGGCGGCAGCGGCCCTGAAGAAATTCCTTGCCACCGACATGCACCTCAATGAGGAGAAAGCCGAGGAGGTCTTCCAGGGGCTGCTTTACAACGCCCGCTGCGTGTGCGCCGGTTTTCAGGATCTGATGAACCACCTGGAGAAGCTGGGGATCCGATTCCGGTCGGCGGGCGATGTGCAGAAGTTTGCGGGATTGTATCAAGAATTCCATAACAACACTCGCATGCAGTGCAACCGTGGATTTACGCCAAACGAGATGTCGTCGATGCGGCCGCCGGAGCAGCGGGTTCCCTGCTCGATGTCTTTCGGCCCAAACCTCCGCGGTGTGATTGCATCTGGGGCCATGGATGC
>CALXDE010000028.1 GCA_944386965.1 uncultured Oscillospiraceae bacterium | reverse complement strand
CCTCGCTGCCGATGAGACGGATATAGTAGTAGGTGTTCCCCCCCAGCACCGCCGAGCGGATCTCGGCAATGGTGCCGTCCACCGCCGCCGCGTCCGGCGAGGATTCCTCGTCGTCGCCGGCGTCGATGATGCCCTCCTCCCGGAGCATCTGGGTGTAGTTGCGCTCACACTCGGCCACCGTGTCCCCGGTGGCCACGATCTGGTACTGGCTGACATTGACCATGGCGTACATCTTCACCAGCTGGGCCGCGTCCTTCATGGCCATGAAGTAGGTGGGCTGACCGCTGATGTTCAGCAGCAGCGGGAAGGTGGCCGTGTAGCGCAGGTTCTGCAGCTCCCCTTCGGCGCTGGCCATGGCGGAGAGCTCCGTGGCTCCGGCCACGGTGTAGAAGTGCGTCTCCTTGGTGCGCTGGTTGGTGAGGATGAAGCCCACGTTGGACTGGTCGCCCCCCACGGAGGTGACGCCGGTGTAGACATACACGTCGTCGTCAATGGCGATATAGTTGTACCCTGTGGTGGTGACGGTCACGTCCCGCTGGCCGAAGATGGAGTTGAAGAAGCCGTTGTGGTACATGCCGTAGTAGTCGTACTGCTCCATGATGAGGTCGGCGTTGTAGAGGTTGTCCACCCAGGAGGGGACCTCCTCATAGTACTGGTGCTCGCCGGTGATGGCGTTGACCAGGACCCCGCCCCGGATATCCGTGCCCCCGAACAGGCCGATGCGCTTGACGATCCGGGGACACACCCAATAGGGCACGCCGGAGTCGTCGATCTCCATGACCGCCTCGCCGAACATGTAGGTGGGGTAGCGGAAGCGGAGGTAGCGGTAGAGGTTGCGGCCGAAGTGCTCAGCGGTGGTGTACTTGATGCCCTCCTCCAGGCGCACCAGCTCCACGCTCTGATCCACCATGTCCACCAGCAGATAGGCCGGGAGGCCGTCTCCCCGGTTGGTCATCCATTTGATGATGTCCGCGTAGCTCAGGGTGGCCACCCGCACCGGCCGTCCCTGGTAGTTGATCTGGGTGTAATCGGCGTTGACCTCGAACTGGCTGACCATATCGCTCAGCTCTCCCAGCTTCCGGTCCCCCAGACGCTCGGCGCTGTCCTTGTCCAGCATGGGAATCTGGTCGTAGGAGATCTCATCCACCTCGCTGACAAAATCCCCGGTCTGGATCTCCAAAAGGCTGGCGTAGGCCCCGGCCCGGAAGATGGTGGCCCCCACCAGAGAGCCGACAAGGACCACCAGCAGCATCGCCACGGCAATCAGGGCGGGAATGAGGCACTGCTTTTTGACAAACTGGAAATACCCGGCCACACTGTCGGCGTGGAAGCCGGAGGTGATGACCGCGCAGACGCAGTACACCACACACAGCAGCAGGAAGAAGGTGTAGAAGCTGGCGTCCTGGAAATTGAGGGCTGGCAGCTCAAAGTAGAAGTAGAGAAAGCCCACCATCAGCGTCACCAGGAGATTCACCAGGGTGCGCTTTTTCCCGCTCATGGGTTTGCGGGGCTTGCGGGGCTGTCGGCGCTGCTGGGACGGGGCGCCGCTGTTGAAGCCCTCCCAGCGAAAACCGCCTGCATCGCTACCGGAAAACGGCATAGTCGTAAACTCCTTTGTCATAGTTTCTCCCCGGCAGCTTCTCGCGGGCAGCGCCGGGTCTGGGGCTATTCTACTCCTTTTCCACCGCTATGACAAGGGAATTCTCCTCCACCTTCAGCCGCAGCCGGTTCCCGGCGGCCATTTTCCCGGAGAGCACCGCCTCGGCAATGGGGTCCTCCACCCTGCGGCGAACCAGGCGGCGCAGGGGCCGGGCGCCGCCGGCGGGGTCAAATCCCTCCCGAACCAGAGCCTCTACCGCCGCCTGATCGCTCACCAGCTCCATTCCCAGCGCCGCCGTGCGCGCGGCCGTCTGGGCCAGAAGGCGCCGGGCGATCTCCTGCAGATCCCCCTCGTCCAGCTGCCGGAACACCACTGTCTCGTCCACCCGGCCCAGCAGTTCCGGACGGAAAGTGCGCCTGACCTCCGAGAGCACCGAGCGTCGGATGCGCTCCTGCCGCTGGTCGGTCCCCTCGCCGCTGCCGCCGGAAAATCCCAGCGGCGCGGCGGCGGTGATGGTCCGCGCCCCCACATTGGAGGTCATGGCGACAATCGCGCTGCGGAAGTCCACCCGGCGGCCCTGGCCGTCGGTGAGGCACCCCTCCTCCAGCACCTGCAGCAGCAGATTCCACACGTCGGCATGGGCTTTCTCCATCTCATCCAGCAGCACCACGCAGTAGGGCTTGCGCCGGACCTTCTCCGTCAGCTGCCCCCCTTCCTCGTGGCCCACATAGCCCGGCGGGGAGCCGATGAGGCGGGAGACGCTGTGCTGCTCCATGTATTCACTCATATCGATACGAATCAGGGCGCTCTCATCGCCGAAGAGGGCGCAGGCCAGCGCCCGGCACAGCTCCGTCTTTCCCACCCCCGAGGGGCCCAGCAGCAGGAAGGAGCCCAGGGGGCGGTTGGGATCTCCCAGGCCCACCCGGCTGCGGCGGACGGCCCGGGCCACCGCCCCCACCGCCTCCTCCTGGCCCACGACCCGCCGCCGCAGCTCCTCCTCCAGGCGCAGCAGGCGCTGAGCCTCTCCCTCGCTGAGCCGGTCCAGGGGGACGCCGGTCCACCCGGACACCACCGCGGCAATGTGCCGCGGCTCCACCCTGGGCCGCTTTGCCAGATTCCGGCGCCGCTCCGCCTGGCGCTGGTTTTCGAAATTGTCCTCAATATCCCGCAGCCTGGCCGCCTTCTCATAGTCCTGGCTGGCAATGGCCGCCGCCTTCTCCTGGCGCACCGCCGCCACCTTCCCCTCCAGGGCCATCAGCTCCGGCGAGGCGCTCTCCCCCTCCAGGCGCACCCGGCTGGCCGCCTCGTCCATCAGGTCAATGGCCTTGTCCGGCAGGCAGCGGTCGTGGATATAGCGGCGGGACAGGTCCACCGCCGCCGCCAGCGCCGCGTCGGTGATGGTCAGGCGGTGGTGCGCCTCATACTTCTCCCGCAGGCCCCGGAGGATGGTCAGCGCCGCCTCCCGGTCCGGCTCCTCCACCACGACAGGCTGAAACCGCCGCTCCAGAGCGGCGTCCTTCTCAATATATTTCCGGTACTCCGCCAGGGTGGTGGCGCCGATGACCTGCACCATCCCCCGCCCCAGGGCGGGTTTGAGGATGTTGCCCGCGTCGATGGACCCCTCCGCGCTGCCGGCCCCCACAATGGTGTGGAGCTCGTCCAGGAAGAGGATCACATTCCCCGCCCGCCGGACCTCCGCCAGAGCGCTCTTGACCCGCTCCTCAAATTCGCCCCGATATTTGGTCCCCGCCAGCATGGCCGGCAGGTCCAGGGAGAGAATCCGTTTGCCGATCAGGTCCTCCGGCACGTCCCCCTCCGCGATCCGCTCCGCCAGTCCCTCCGCCACGGCGGTTTTTCCCACGCCGCTCTCCCCGATGAGGACCGGGTTGTTCTTGGTGCGGCGGCTGAGGATCTGGATGGTCCGCCGAATCTCCGCCTCCCGACCCACCACCGGGTCCAGCCGGCCCTCCCGGGCGGCAGCTGTCAGGTCGATGGTATATTCGTTCAACACGCGCATTCTCGCATCCTCCCGATTTGTTGTCCTTGTTCCCTCCTGCTGTGGGCGGGACAGGGCGCTGGCGCGCTGCAGCAGCGCGCTCTGGAGCCGTTTGGGGTCCACGCCGCTCTCCCGCAGCACCCGCATCGCCATGCTCTCCTCCTCCCGCAGGACACCCAGCAGCAGGTGCTCCGTCCCCACACTGCCGCAGCCGCCCCGGAGGGACTCCTCCACGGCCCAGGCAATGATCCGGCGCAGCCGGGGCGTCAGCCCCTGGGCCGGCGCCGTGCCGGGAATGCCCACGCCAACGCCCCGGGCCACGCGTTCTCTGGCCGCCTCCCGGGTCACCCCCAGCCTCTCCAACACCTGACAGGTCACCCCGGCACTCTCCTCCAGCAGCGCCAGCAGCAGGTGCTCACTGCCCACATAGCTGTGGCCCAGTTCCCTGGCCGCCTCGTGGCTGCGCCGCAGGGCGGACTGGGCCTGGGAGGTAAACTTGTAGTCGTTCATGGCAACGCTCCCTCTGTCCCCGGGATTTCTCCCGTTTGTATGGAAAGTATTGCCCTGAATTGGAAATTTTAAGCCGGCTGGATGGACCTGCAAATGTTCACAGAATTTTCTCCGTTTTCATACTTGCAATTTTGCCGTTTCATGTTACAATGGGAATACAATTCAAATGGAGGTGTACTATGGCTCACAAAATCACTGACGCCTGCGTAAGCTGCGGCACTTGTGTCGAGAACTGCCCCGTGGAGGCCATTTCCCAGGGCGATACCCAGTACGTCATCGATCCCGATGTCTGCGTGGACTGCGGCGCCTGCGCTGCCAACTGCCCCGCCGACGCCATCGTGGCTGAGTAAGATACATAGGCGATCTTGAAGCATGCCGCCGGGAGCCAAGCCCCGCGGCATGTTTTTCTGTCTTGGCGCCGCGATTGGGAGGGGGACAGCATGGAGCGGACAGATCATCTTTGGCCCGGCGGCCCGGTGTTTTTTTATGACGACGGCCTCTTCAAGCCCGGCACCGACGCGTTTCTTCTGGGCGCCTTCGCCCGGCCCAGGGCCCGGGAGCGGGTGTGCGACCTGGGGGCGGGCACGGGGCTCATCGGCCTGCTGCTCTGGGCCCGGGAGCCCTCCATCACGCTGCACAACGTGGAACTTTTGGACGCGCCTCTCCGCCTGGCAGAGCGCACCGCCCGGGAAAACGGTCTGACCGCTTTCCAGCACCGGGCGGACCTGCGGCATCTGGAGGGGGTTCTCAGCGCCGGGAGCATGGACTGTGTGGTATCCAATCCCCCCTACTTCCCGGCGGGCAGCGGTCCGGATTCTCCGGACGCCGCCCGCCAGACCGCCCGGGGCGAGGATGGCTGCACGCTGGCGGACGTGTGCGCCGCGGCAGCCCGGCTCCTCCGGTGGGGCGGGCGCTTCGCCCTGGTCCACCGGCCGGAGCGGCTGTGTGACCTGCTGGTGACCCTCCGGGGCAGCGGCCTGGAGCCCAAGCGGCTGCGGCTGGTGCAGCACACCGCGTCTGCCGCCCCCTCCCTGGTCTTGATCGAGAGCCGGCGGGGCGGGAGGCCCTCCCTCTCCGTGGAGGTCCCGCTGGTGCTCCGGGACGAGCAGGGGCGGGAGACGGCCGAGGTCCAGGCGGCCTATTTCCGCGATCAGAAACAAGAGAAAGGTGGAACTTGAATGGCTGGAACGCTCTATCTGGTGGCCACGCCCATCGGCAATCTGGGGGACATGAGCCCCCGGGCTCTGGAGACGCTGGAATCCGTGGATTTCATCGCCGCGGAGGACACCCGGGTGTCGGTGAAGCTTCTCAACCACTTCTCCATCAAAAAGCCCCTGGTGAGCTACCACCAGCACAACCAGCACACCGCCGGTCCCTCGGTGCTCCAGCGTCTGCTGGCCGGGGAGAGCTGCGCCCTGGTGACGGACGCGGGCATGCCCGCCATCAGCGACCCTGGGGAGGACCTGGTGCGCCTGTGCGCGGAGCACGGCGTGGAGGTGCTGGCGGTGCCGGGATGCTGCGCCGCCGTCAGCGCCCTGGCGGTGTCCGGCCTCCCAACCGGGCGCTTCACCTTCGAGGGATTTCTCACCACCAACAAGAAAAACCGGCGGGAGCATCTTCAATCCCTGGCCGGAGAGCGGCGGACCATGATCTTTTACGAGGCGCCCCACAAGCTCCGCTCCACCCTGTCAGATCTGCTGGAGGCCTTCGGGGACCGCCCCGTCGCCCTGTGCCGGGAGCTCACCAAGCTCCACGAGGAGACGCAGCGCACCACTCTGGCCCAGGCGGCGGCCTATTACCAGACCCACGAGCCCAAGGGGGAGTACGTCCTGGTGCTGGCCGGCGCGGAACCGGCGGCGGAGGCCCCCCTCTCCCTGGAGGAGGGGGCGGCTCTGGTACTGCGCAGACGGGCCGAAGGCATGGGGATGAAGGAGGCCGTGCGGCAGGTGGCGGCAGACACAGGGCTTGGGCGCAAGGAGCTCTACGCCGCGGCTCTGCGCGCGGAAACCACATAAGGAGCGCCGTCCGGCATGTGCCGGGCGGCGCTCCTTCCCGTTCTCTCTGTCAGCGCATGTCCCGCAGCTCCTGCAGGCACCTCGGACAGACGTTTTTCCCCTTGAAGGTCTGGATGTCCTTTGTTCCATCGCAAAACACACAGGTGGGGCGGTATTTCCGCAGCACAATGCCGTTTCCCTCCACGCAGATCTCCACCGCGTCCCGCTCTCCGATCTCCAGCGTGCGCCGCAGCTCAATGGGCAGAACGATCCGCCCCAGCGCGTCCACCTTCCGCACAATACCCGTTGACTTCATCCCGTTCTCTCCCCTCTCTCTGAATTTGCCTAAATTTTATACCATTCTCCTCCGCCTTTGTCAATTACCTTTCTGCTTAGTGTCAAAAATTTCCGTATGATCCCGGTCCTGTCCTCATACAGTGGGGACGAGGTGATCGCATATGGCAATGGCGTGGGTCTGGACAGGGATGGTGGTGCTCTCGCTGATATTTGGTCTGGTCAACGGCACCATCGCCGAAGTCTCCGCGGCGGCCATGGAGGGAGCGGCCGCGGCGGTGGAGCTGTGTATCTCCATGGGAGGCATTCTCTGTCTGTGGACGGGGATCATGGCGGTCATGAACCGCTGCGGCTTGATTGACAGCCTCTCCCGGCTGTTCCGCCCCATTCTGCGCCGGCTGCTGCCCTGCGCCTGCCGGGACCGGGAAACTCTGAACGCCGTCAGCGGAAACATCTCCTGCAACCTGCTGGGGCTGGGGAACGCCGCCACGCCTCTGGGTATCCGGGCCGCCCGCCGGATGGCCCAGGGGGCCGGGGGCGTGGCTACCGATGAGCTGTGTACTCTGGTGGTGCTCAACACCGCCTCCATCCAGCTCCTGCCCACCACAGTGGCGGGCGTTCGGGCCGCCTATGGTTCCGCCGCCCCCTTTGACATCCTGCCGGCGGTGTGGCTGGCGTCGGCGCTGTCGGTGACCATGGGGCTGCTCAGCGCCCGCCTCCTCTCCCGGCTGCGGCGGAGCCGATAGGAGGGGAGCGGACCTTGGATCTCTCTTCCCTGCTGGTGCCGGCCCTGCTGTCTCTCACCGCCCTGGTGGGACTGGGCCGGAAGGTCAATGTCTACGACACCCTGGTAGACGGCGCCCGGGAGGGGCTGTCGGTGTCGGTGAAAATCCTCCCCTCTCTGGTGGGGCTGCTGACGGCGGTGTACATGTTCCAGGCCTCCGGCGCCATGGACTTTCTGGGATCGCTCCTGGCCCCGGCGCTGGAGCTGGCGGGCATCCCGCCGGAGACAGCGGCCCTGCTGCTGATCCGGCCCGTCAGCGGCGGCGGCGCCCTGGCCGTGGGCAGCGACCTCATGGCCCGGTACGGCCCGGACTCCTACATCGGGCGGGTGACGGCGGTGATGCTGGGCAGCACCGAAACCACCTTCTACACCATCGCCGTCTATTTCGGCAGCGCCGGCATCCGCAAGACCCGCTACGCCGTGCCCGCGGCTCTGGCGGCGGATCTTACCGGGTTCATCGCCGCGGCCTTTGCCGTGCGCCTGTTCTTCTATTGAAAACGAGAGGCGGAGAACGATTTCTCCGCCTCTCGTTTTGTTGTCTCCTGCCCTACTTCCACTCCCGGGGACTCATCCCGTAGGCCGCCTGGAACGCCCGGAGGAAGGCAGAGTAGTCGTTGAATCCGGCCTCCATGGCGGCCTTCAGCACCGGTGTTCCCCGGCGGATCTCCTCCGCCGCCCGGAGCAGCCGCTTCTGCCGGATATACTGGTGGATGGTAACTCCGTAGACCGCCTTGAACCGGTGCATCAGATAGTAGCGGCTCAGGTAAAACTCGCCTGCCAGCCGGTCGATGGACAGGTCCTCGCCCAAGTGTCCGGCGACAAACCGGGTCACCTCCTCCATCTTCGGGTCAAAGCGGTAGGCAGCCTCATCCGCCGTCGGTTCGGGCAGCACGTCCCGGTTCAGGGCAATCAGCAGCTGCATCAGGCACGTCTCCGCCAGCAGCGCCCCGCCGAATGCCTTGTCCGCCAGGGCTCTCTCCAGTTCCTCGAAGCGCTCCCGATAGCGCAGCCGGTCCTCGCCCCTGGGCCGCAGCAGATGAAAATGCCGCCGCTCCGCCAGCTCGAAGCAGCTCTCCAGCCAGCAATCCGCCGCGCTGTGGGCGGCCAGATACTCGCTTCCCAGCCACAGCACCATCCGCTCATAGGGCTCCGAGGGGTCGATCATGGGACGGTGGATCATGTTCCGCCCCACCAGCAGGATATCATAGGGCTTGAGAAAGTAGCTGCGCCCCTCCACATTGTAGGTGACCTTGCCCCCCAGCTGCAGGACCACCTTGTCAAACTCGTGGTAGTGGAAATCCAGCTCCGGGGCGGCGGTATCCTTGAGATGAAAGAGACGGAACCGCTCCTTGAGATAGCCCCGCTTCCCCGCCTCGGCGTCAGCGCGCATGATGTTCTCCCTCCTATTTTCCGCATAATTTTTCCAGTGTTCCGATCATATCATGCAAAACCTGCTCTGGCAAGAGAAAAATGGCGGAGGCGCAGGTGCGCCTCCGTCCGCGAATCTGTTTTTCTTTCCGTGCGCCGGCATAGAGCTGTCCCGCTGCGGGCCGGAGTTCCAGTCCTCCCGCCTCAAGGCAAGATCCCGGAGCGGCTCCTCCAGCGGAAACGAAAACCGCTCCCAGCAGCCGCTTACCGCGCCGCTTCCCGGCGCCGGTAGGCGGCGCAGGTCCGCAGCACCCTGGGATAGGCCCGCAGGAAGAGGATGCTGCTCATGGCGGCGGCGATCACGTCGGCAATGGGCTCGGAGAAGAAGGTGGCCTCCGCCCCAAAAAAGAGCGGCAGCAGGATCAGCCCCGCCAGGAACACCGTTTTGCGGAACAGCGAGCAGAACAGAGCCCGGTTCACCTGCCCCAGGGCAATGCTCTCGTCCACCAGGGGGTACTGGATGCCCAGAGGGATGATCATGCAGGTAAAGCGCTTGATATAGGTCACCGACCGGGCCGCCAGGTCCGCGTCGCTGGTGAAGAGCCGGACAAACAGGGGGGAGAGGGTATGGGTCACCACCATCATCAGCGCCACAAAGCCCAGACACAGCAGCACAATATCCCGCATGGCGGTCCGGACCCGGCGGGGATGCCCGGCCCCGTAGTTGAAGCTGATGACAGGCTGGGTGCCCAGGGTGATGCCCCCCAGGGGCATGGTGATCACCAGCAGATAACTCTGCACCACCGTGGCGCAGGTCACCAGGGTATCTCCCAGTCCCGGCCCGCCAAACCGCTGGAGCACCGTGTTCAGCACGATCAGCAGCACGCTGTCCGTGGCAATGGTGAGGAAGGGGGACAGTCCGAAGGACAGCACCCGCCCCACCAGCCGCAGGTCCAGGCCGCCCCATCCCAGGGGCACCGGCATGCGCTTGCGCCGCAGCGCCAGCAGCACAAAGGCGCAGGAGCAGATCTGAGAGATCACTGTGGCGATGGCCGCCCCGGCCACGTCCATGTGGAGCAGGAAGATAAACACCGGGTCCAGGATAATGTTCATCACCGCTCCCAGCACCACCGAGAGCATCCCCAGCCCGGAGAACCCCTGGCAGATCAAGAAGCTGTTCATTCCCGAGGCCATCAGGGCGAAAAAGGTGCCGGCGGTGTAGATGGTGAGATAGGTGTCAGCGTAGGGAAAGGTGTTGGCGCTGGCGCCAAACCACATGAGCAGGTGGTCCTTCAGCAGCAGGAACACCACCGTCAGCACCAGGGAGAGGGCCGCCAGGGTCATAAAGCAGTTGTTGAGGATCTTCTTCGCTTCCCCCATTCGGCCCTGCCCCATACGCATGGCCATCTGAGGCGACCCACCCAGGCCCACCAGGGTGGCAAAGGAGGTCAGCAGCGTCACAATCGGGCCGCAGACCCCTACCCCCGCCAGGGCCGTACCGCCAATCTCCGGGATATTGCCGATATACATCCGGTCCACAATGCTGTAGAGCACACTGACCAGCTGGGCCAGCATGGTGGGAACCGCCAGTCCCAGCACCAGCCGGAATACTGGTCCGCTCCCCAGATCCTTCTCCTGTTTCATCCGCATCCCTCCCGATTTCGCATCCTGCGTATCATAACACGCTTACCCGCCACTTGTAAAGGTGTGATTTTTCGGCCGGTTTTAGCACTCAATCGCCAAGAGTGCTAAAGTTCACAGTTTGGACATAAAATCCACAAGTATTGTTCATACTCTTCCCGTATACTAAAATCAAGAAATGAGACAGAGGAAAGCCCCGGACGGGGCGCCTCCCCATTTGAAAATTTGATTGCAGAAAGGATAATGAGTTATGTTTGGTATGATTCCTTTTGATCGTCGTGACAGCAGCCTGTTTGATATGCTCGACAACTTTGAGCGCAACTTCTTCGGCACCAGCAGCAACACCGCCTCCTCCTTCCGCACCGACATCCGGGACGAGGGCGACAAGTTCGTGCTGGAGGCGGAGCTCCCCGGCTTCAAGAAGGAGGACATCAAGCTGGACCTGAAGGACGGCATTCTCACCATCTCCGCCCAGCACACCGAGGAGAACGAGGAGAAAAAGAACAGCTATATCCGCCGGGAGCGCCGGTACGGCTCCTTCAGCCGCAGCTTCGATGTGTCCGGCATCCAGGAGGACCACATCACCGCCGCCTACAACAACGGCGTTCTGGAGCTGACGCTGCCCAAGGCCCAGCCCGTAGTGCCCGCGGCCCGTCAGATCGACATTCAGTAAACCCGGGCGGTTTCGCCTCCGGAAGCGGGGGCGGACAGCCGCCGGCGCCCCGCTTCTCACAACAAGGCAGCGTCCGTACAAAAGGGGGCGCGCCATCCAAGGGATGGCGCGCCCCCTTTTTCTTTTCTCTGTGCCCATCGACAGGGCGACCCGCCCGGCCCCGACGGGCTGTCCCCCCTTACAGGTTGTAGTACCGGTCGAACTCCGCCGGATGGGGGATCTTGGCCAGTTCGGCGGCCTCCGCACGCTTGATCTTGATGAAATTCCGAATCAGCTCCTCGGGAAATACGCCGCCCGCCGTCAGATAGTCGTGGTCCGCCTCCAGGGCGTCCAGCGCGGCGTCAAGGGTCGTGGGCAGGCTGTGCAGCTTGGCCTTCTCCTCGTCGGGCAGATCGTAGAGGTTGACATCGTAGGGACCCCAGCCCCTCTCGTGGGGATCGATCTGGTTTTTGATGCCGTCCAGACCGGCCATCAGCAGCGCAGCGTAGCAGAAATACGGGTTGCAGGTGGCGTCGGGATTGCGCAGCTCAAAGCGGCGCTGGTCGGGAGATTTGGCGTAGGCGGGAATCCGGATAACGGCGCTGCGGTTGCTGGTGGCATACCCCACCGTGACAGGCGCCTCAAACCCGGGCACCAGCCGCTTGAAGGAGTTGGTGGAGGGGTTGGTGATGGCGCACAGGGAGGAGATGTGGGCCAGCAGGCCGCCCATAAACCAGTGGGCCTCCTTGCTGAGGTGGGAGTAGCCGTTGTCATCGGAGAAGATGGGCGTGCCGTCCTTAAAGAGCATCATGTGGACGTGCATGCCGTTACCCGCCTCTCCGTAGACGGGCTTGGGCATCAGCGTGGCGGACAGGCCATACTTGCGGGCCACGTTGCGGATGATGTACTTGATCATCATGGTGCCGTCGGCCATCTTGGACATCTCCCCCAGCAGCGGTTCGATCTCGAACTGGCCGGCGCCGCCCACCTCCGGGTGGTGATACTTGACAGGGATGCCCGCCTTTTCGATCTCCAGGCACATCTCGCTGCGGCACTCATAGGTGGTGTCAAAGGGCTTTGCGATGTGGTAGTTCTTCTGGAAGGGGACAATGCAGCCGGCCCCCTCCGTCCCGCTGTTCCAGTGGGCCTGCTTGGCGTCAATGGCCACGCCGATCTGGTCGTGGTCCACCTTCCAGCCCACCTGATCAAAGAGATAGAACTCAAATTCCGGCAGGATCATCATGGTATCCGCGATCCCGGAGCTGCGCATATACGCCTCGGCGGCGCGGACGATATTCCGGGGATACTGGGCCAGCGGGCGGTTCTCGGGGTAATCAATGACCATGGCGTTACCAATCAGGGAGAGGGTCTTCACGTCGCAAAACGGGTCGATCTGGGCGGTGTCCAGGTCCGGGATATACACCATGTCGCTCTTCTCCACCACGGCATAGCCGTAGTTGGAGGCGTCAAAGCCGATACCGTCCACCATGGTTTTTTCATCAAAGTGCGCGGCGGGGATGGTGACGTGGCGGAACTGTCCCTGGATGTCGACAATCTTGAAGTCCACCATCTCAACGCCCTGTTCCCGAATCAGATTCATGATATCTTTCGCTGTCTTAGCCATGCTGTCTACCTTTTCCCTTTCCTGTAATCATCAGATGATTTGAGATTGCAAAGCAACCATGCCGCCCGGGCGGCGGAAAAATCACCAGGGGGCCGTGGCGCAACGCCGCATCCCGCGGCCATCTCCCCACAGAACTGCCTGGTAGATGCATTATATTCCATCTTTGTGATAAATGCAATATGATTTCTCGCTGCCGCCCGCTTTTTTCGTATAAATTTACCGTCCCCTCCTTCCCTCTCAGCCCGGGAAGGTCCATGCGCCGCGGATGAGCCGCAAACAGGAACACCGCCCTTCCGGCCGGAGAGGCGGCGTTCGTTTGCAAATCCGTTTGCAATTTCTGCTGTTTTCCGGGGCCGGTAGATGTACTGTGGGATACAATCATAGGACTGTCATAACGGCGCAAACCGCTGGTATTACAAGGAAAAATCCCGCAGCCCTTGAAAATCAACGGCCGCGGGAATCGAGCAGACAGAGCGTTTTGAGGGCATCTCTCCGGTTGGCGCCCAAAGCCAGGCCGGAACCCGGCGCATCATACGGCCTTCTGGGCCGGGCCGCCTTTGGCGAGCCGGAAAACAAAAAGAAAAACACGCTCTCAGCGCGTCTTTCTGGAACATCGCAACACTATAGACACGGCTTTCAGGCTTGTACCCAAAACCAAATCGAAGCCCAGCGCAGCGGATTCGATTTGGAGAGGAGCCGCGACAAAATGAGTGAGAGGTGGCTTTTGGAAAAAAGTCACCGCGAACGATATGACGTCCGCGGCGACGTGTCATGTGTTGATAAAAAAGATGCAAGCACCGCAGAAGGACAAAACCGGCCTTCTGGCCGGCGGCGTAAGTGCGCCGTACGAGCGTTTTGCCGCAGGCAAAACCTCGGCGCAGGCGGAATTCACTTCCGTCGAGCATTGAAATCACCGAAGGGTGGAGCGGGCCTTTGGCCTGTGGAACCCACAAAAAAGGACATGACCCATGGTCATGTCCTTTTTTATGGTGACCCGTCGGGGATTCGAACCCCGGACCCACTGCTTAAAAGGCAGTTGCTCTGCCTACTGAGCTAACGGGTCATAAAGAATAGCGACAATCCGAAACCATCCCGGCTCCGGATCATCGCACACTGGCTGGGATGGTTGGACTCGAACCAACGAATGCGGGAGTCAAAGTCCCGTGCCTTACCACTTGGCTACACCCCAGTATGGGGAAAAAACATGGGATTGGGATTTCCTCCCAATCCCATGTTTCTATGGGGTGGGTAATGGGACTCGAACCCACGACCCTCGGAACCACAATCCGATGCTCTAACCAACTGAGCTACACCCACCATATCACAACATATCCAAGGAAAATGGCACGCCAGAAGGGATTCGAACCCCTGGCCTACTGCTTAGAAGGCAGTTGCTCTATCCGACTGAGCTACTGGCGCGTATGGAGCGGGTAACGAGAATCGAACTCGCATCCCCAGCTTGGAAGGCTGGTGCCCTAGCCATTGTG
>CALXDE010000027.1 GCA_944386965.1 uncultured Oscillospiraceae bacterium | reverse complement strand
TGACCTTCCAGGTGGGGCCGGAACTGGAGTTTTTCCTGTTTCACACCGACGAGGATGGCAGGCCCACTACCCGGACCGCGGATGAGGCGGGATACTTCGACCTGGGCCCCCTGGACCACGGGGAGAGTACCCGTCGGGAGATCTGTCTGAATCTGGAGGCCATGGGCTTTGAGATCGAGGCCAGCCACCACGAGACGGCTCCCGGCCAGCACGAAATTGACATCAAATATGCGCCCGCTCTCCAGGCGGCCGACACGATCATGACCTTCAAACTGGCGGTAAAGACCCTGGCGCAGAAGAACGGGCTTCACGCCACCTTCATGCCAAAGCCCGTCCAAGGCACTGCGGGCAGCGGGATGCACATGAACATGTCCCTGTTCCAGCGCGGAGAAAACGCCTTCTTTGACCCCAGCGATTCCCGGCAGCTCTCGTCCCTGGCTTATCAGTTTATTGCCGGACTGCTGGCCCATGTGCGGGGGTTCTGTGCCATTACCAATCCACTGGTCAACAGTTACAAGCGGCTGATCCCCGGCTATGAGGCGCCCAATCTCCTGGCCTGGTCCGCGGGGAACCGCTCGGCGCTGATCCGCATTCCGACGCCCCGGGGAAGAGGGACGCGGGTGGAACTGCGCTGCCCGGATCCGACCTGCAACCCCTATCTGGCCTTCTCCGTCTGCCTTGCCGCTGGGTTGGACGGCATCGAGCGCCAACTGACACCGCCGGAGGCGGTGAACACCAACCTCTATGCCCAGGATGTGGACCGGGCACTGGAACACTTGCCCGGGACACTGGAGGAGGCTGTCGCGGCCATGGAGCAGGACCGTGTGGTCACAGACGCCCTGGGCGCGCATATCACCAGCCAGTATGTTGACGGCAAGCGCCGGGAGTGGGCGGAATACTGCGCCCAGATCTCCCAGTGGGAGTTGGATCGCTATCTTGTAAGTTACTGATTGCCAGCCGGGAGAGGAGGAAGCGCGCATGGAGCGGATCGTAGTGGCTTTTCCAGGCGAAGAGCTCCGGCGCCGCGTCCTGCGCCTGCTGGAGAGCGGCGGATTCTCGTGCGCCGCCAGGTGTGCCAGCGGCGGAGAGGTGATCCGGACCGTCCGGGATCTGGGACGCGCGGCAGTGATCTGCGGCTTCCAGTTCCGGGACATGACCGCCAGCGATTTGGCGGCCAGGCTGGAGGACCGGGCAGCGCTGCTGGTGCTGGCCCCCGCCGCCCGCCTGGACCTGTGCGAGGGGGAGAATCTGGTCAAACTGCCTCTCCCCGCTACACGCGCGGAGTTCTTTGCCTCCGTGGAGACGCTCTGCCGCCGGGAGCCCCTGCGGCCCTGCCGCCCGCCCATCCAGCGCAGCCAGGAAGAGCAGCAGCTGATCCGCCGGGCAAAGGAGCTGCTGATGGAGGTCAACCGCATGAGTGAGGCGGAGGCATACCGCTTTCTCCAGAAGTACAGCATGGACGCTGGGAGGAAGTTGGTGGAGACCGCCCGGCTGTTTTTGGACCGGTACACCAACTGACTGTCCGGCCATTCGGAGACGGAATAGAGAGGGGGCCCAACGATGGGACCAAGTCAGAAAGGAACACGCCTGTTTGACCCGGCTGTGGAGCACGACGCCTGCGGCATCGGGGCCGTGGTGGACCTGAGCGGCGCGGCCGCCTATGCTGTGGTGGACCGGGCGCTGAAAATCGTGGAGAAACTGGAGCACCGGGCGGGCAAGGACGCCTCCGGTGAGACCGGCGACGGCGTGGGGCTGATGATCCAGGTGCCCCACAAACTGATGGTGAAGGCGGCCGCTGCCGAGGGGATTGCCCTGGGCGCCCCCCGGGACTACGGCGTGGGGACGTTCTTCTTCCCCGCAGATGCCCTCCAGCGCGCCCAGGCCAAAAAGATGATGGAAATTATCGTGGCCAAGGAGGGCATGGCCTTCCTGGGCTGGCGGGATGTTCCCGTCCATCCGGAGGTCCTGGGGCAAAAGGCCCTGGCGTGTATGCCCCACATCAGCCAGTGCTTTGTAGCCCGCCCGGCGGACTGCGCCCAGGGGCTGGACTTTGACCGGAAGCTGTATGTGGCCCGGCGGGTATTTGAGCAGTCCAACATCAACACCTATATCTGCTCCTTCTCCAGCCGGGCCATCGTCTACAAGGGCATGTTCCTGGTGGGGCAGCTGCGGCGGTTCTACGCCGACCTCACGGACGTGGACTGTGAGAGCGCCATGGCCCTGGTCCACTCCCGCTTCTCCACCAACACCACCCCCACCTGGCAGCGGGCCCATCCCAACCGCTGCATCCTCCACAACGGGGAGATCAACACCATCCGGGGCAACGTGGACCGCATGCTGGCCCGTGAGGAGACCATGCACTCTCCGGTGCTGGAGGCGGAGATGGACAAGATCCTGCCGGTGGTGGACCAGAGCGGGTCCGACTCGGCCATGCTGGACAACACCCTGGAATTTTTGATGATGAACGGCATCCCCCTCCCCCAGGCGGTGATGGCCTGCATCCCGGAGCCCTGGGCCAACGACCGGCGGATGAGCCGGGAGAAGCGGGACTTCTACCACTACTGGGCCACCATGATGGAGCCCTGGGACGGTCCGGCGGCCATTGTGTTCTCCGACGGGGATGTGGTGGGCGCGGTGCTGGACCGCAACGGCCTGCGGCCCTGCCGCTGGTATCTCACCACGGACAACCTTCTGATCCTGTCCTCCGAGGTGGGGGTGCTGGACATCCCGCCGGAAAGGATTGTGAAAAAGTCCCGGCTCCAGCCGGGCAGGATGCTGCTGGCGGACCTGAAGGCCGGACGCCTGATTGATGACGACGAGGTGAAGATGCACTACGCCGGCAAGCAGCCCTATGGCGAGTGGCTGGACGCCCACCTGGTCTATCTGCGGGACCTGCCCATCCCCAACCGGCAGGTGGAGCACACGCCCCAGGTGTGGCGGGACCGGCTGTACAAGGCCTTCGGCTACACCTACGAGGATATGAAGGACGCCATCCTCCCCATGGCCCGGGACGGGGCGGAGCCCACCGCCGCCATGGGGGTGGACACGCCGCTGGCGGTGCTGTCGGAGAAGCACCAGCCCCTGTTCAGCTACTTCAAGCAGCTCTT
>CALXDE010000026.1 GCA_944386965.1 uncultured Oscillospiraceae bacterium | reverse complement strand
TGGTGTTCACCAGGGAGGACTGGATCTTCTCCACCATCAGCGTGTCGTTGTTCTGGAGCATCCGGGTCTGGGGGCCCATCTGGATGGACACCATCCGCGTCAGCTCCAGGTCGTGGAGCTTCTTCTCGAACCGCTCGCACATCTGCGCCAGATCGTTGTAGGCCTGGGCGTCCTCCGCCGCGCCGGTGGCCTCGGCCTTCTTCCGCAGCGCCTCCAGCTCCGTGGTCCTGACCACCTCCAGCCGCTTCTTCCCGGCGATGATATACATGGTCAGCTCTTTATAATACTTGAGGTTCAGCTCGTACATCTCGTCGAACATGGCGATGTCCTTCATCAGCCGGATCTGGTGCTGCTCCAGCTCCCGGCAGATCTTGTCCACGCTCTGCTCGGCCTTGCCGTACTGGGCCTTCATGGTTTCCATCTTGTTGCCGGCCTTTTTGAAGAAGCCGAAGATGCCCTTCTTCTCCTCCTCGTCCTCGCCGAAGTTTTTCAGCTCCACCACCAGGTTCGTGAGGGTGTCCCCCACCTCCCCCAGGTCCTTGTTGCGCACGTTGTTCAGGGCGTTCTCCGAGAAGGTGGACACGCTCTTCTGGGCCGCGGACCCGTACTGGAGGACCAGCTGGCTGTCGGTAATGTCGATCTTCTTGGCGAAATCCTCCACCATCTGCTTCTCCGCGTCGGTGAGCATGGAGTCGTCCAGCTTCACCGGCTCGACTTTCTTCTCCTCCTGCGCGGGCGCCTCCGCCGCCTCGTTGCCCAGCACCAGCTGGGGGGCGGCCTGGGCGGCGCTGTCGTCGTTGGGTGTCAGGGTCAGTTCCGGCATGTTGTTGTCCGTCATGGCTTCTTCCTCCGTTTATGATGAAGTTTCATCCCGTGGTTTCTATTTTTCCCGATTCCTCAGCCGGGACGGCGGCCCTCACAGCTTCAGATCGATGTCGCTGCCGCCGGCAGCCTTGGAGCTCTCCGCTTTCATCTGATCCCCCGTCAGCCCCTCCCGGGCCAGCATGGTTTCCAGCACCCTCATCTCCGAGCGGATATCCATGGCCTCCGCGCCGAAGAGACTGTCCAGCTGCTTTTCAAAGGCCGCGACAATGGTGGACATGATCTTCTCCACCCGCTCCATGGTGGTGTCGATATTCTCCCCGCTGACCCCGGCGGCGCCCATGCGGTCATAGGCGTTGAGAAGCTTGAGGGTGGTGGGCAGATAGTAATCCATGAAGCGCCGGATCTCCGGCAGCTTTTTCGGCTCGGCCTTCACCTGCTGGAAGATCTTGGCGCTCACCTCCTCCAGGCGGCGGATCTGGGCGGAGATCGTCTCGTCCTCAATGGCCGCGTCCAGCCGCTTCATCTCCGCGATGGCCAGATTCCCGTCCCGGATCATCTTGTCCAGCTCCGCGTTTCCGGTGGTTTCCGGCTCAGGCTCCGGCTGCTTTCGCGCCTGAACCGCCACATCCGGACACACCGAGCGCAGCAGCAGGAACACCCCCGCCGACAGCGCCGCGGCGATGAGAAACTGGTGGGGCCGGTAGAGATCGAACACCAGGGCGTAAAGCACCCAGGTGGCCGCCACGCCGTAATAGGGCGCGACGGATTTGCGCAGGACTGTTTCCATGGCGCGCCTCCTACAGGATGCATTCTTGTCCATATCATACGCCGAAAACCGCCGGCGGTCAAGAAAATCGGCGGAATTTACAGATTCTTAAAAAACCGCGAAAGGGAGCGGGCGGCCGTCTTTCGACGGCCGCCCGCGGTGTGTTCTCTTTTCTCAGTCCCCCGCCTGTGCCACCGGGGCCACCTTCCCGTTTCCGTGGATGTCCAGAAGCACCTTCCGGGGGCACTTCTCCACGCACGCGCCGCAGGAGGTACACTTGGCGTAGTCAATGACCGCCAGGTTGTCAACGACGTGGATGGCGTCGTTGGGGCAGTTCTTCTCGCAGAGCTTGCAGCCGATGCAGGAGGCCGCGCAGCTGTTCTTTGCCGCGGCCCCCCTGTCCTTCGAGGCGCAGGGCACCGCCACATCGGCGGCGTAGGGGATATCGGTGATGAGGTGCCGGGGGCAGGCGTCCATGCACTTGCGGCACAGGGTGCACTTGTCCCGGTCCACCTCCGCCGCGCCCAGGGCGTTGATATGGATGGCGTCAAAGGGGCAGGCGGCCACGCAGCTGCCAAAGCCCAGGCACCCGTAGGCGCACTCCAGGGGGCCGTTGCCGGCGATCCTGGCCGCCGCCTGGCAGTCGGGAAGGCCGATGTAGTCGTACTTCTTGTTGGCCCGATCGCCGCCGGCGCAGCGGACAAAGGCCACCCGCCGCTCGGCGGGCTCCACCTCCACGCCCATGATGGCGGCGATGGCGCTGGTCTGCTCCCCGGAGCACACCGGACAGGCGTTCACCGGCGCGGCGCCGGAGACGATGGCCTCGGCGCAGGCGGCGCACCCGGCAAAGCCGCAGCCGCCGCAGTTGGCCCCGGGCAGGGTGGCGTGGATCTCCTCGATGCGCTGGTCCTTTTCCACGGCGAAGATCTTGGAGGCAAAGGCCAGGATGGCCCCAAAGCCTCCCCCCAGCACCCCCAGGGTCAGCACCGCGTAGAGAATGGTCAACGGACTCACAGTCATGCCGCCACCTCCTCAGCCCCAGATGTCCAGGCCGCTGAACCCTCCGAAGGCCAGGGCCATGAGTCCGGCGGTGATGAGGGCGATGGGGAAGCCCTCAAAGCATTTGGGCGTCTCCGACACCAGGGCGATGCGCTCCCGGACGCTGGCGAAGAGCACGATGGCCAGCAGGAAGCCCACGCCGCCGGTGACGCCGTAGACCACGGACTCGATGAAGTTGTAGTGTTCCTGTACGTTCAGCAGCACCACGCCCAGCACCGCGCAGTTGGTGGTGATGAGGGGCAGGTACACCCCCAGGGCCTCGTAGAGGGAGGGGATGGTCTTCTGCAGAAACATCTCCACAAACTGCACCAGGGCGGCGATGACCAGGATGAAGGTCACCGTCTGCATGAACTCCATGTCCAGGGCCTCCAGCAGCAGGTTCACCGGGTAGCACAGGGCGCTGGCCAGACCCATGACGAAAATGACGGCAAAGCCCATGCCCACGGCGGTGTCCATCTTCTTGCTGACGCCCAGGAACGGGCAGCAGCCCAAAAACTGCACCAG
>CALXDE010000025.1 GCA_944386965.1 uncultured Oscillospiraceae bacterium | reverse complement strand
GAGGACACCCTGCGGTACGGGCCCCTGAAGCCCAAGGGGCTGAAGGACCCCAGGACCGGGAGGGAGCCCTATGCCGTGGTGCAGTTGCGCAAGGACAACGCCGCAGGCACCATCTACAACCTGGTGGGGTTCCAGACCCACCTGAAATTCGGGGAGCAGAAGCGGGTGTTCTCCATGATCCCGGCCCTCAGAAACGCCGAGTACGTCCGGTACGGGGTGATGCACCGGAACACCTATCTGGACTCCCCCCGGCTCCTGGACCGGTACTACCGGCTGAAAAGCGAGCCGCGCATTTCCTTTGCCGGGCAGATGACCGGCGTGGAGGGATATGTGGAGTCCACAGCCTCCGGCTTTTTGGTTGGGGTGGAGACGGCCCGGCGGCTGCGGGGCATGCCCCCCATCGACTTTCCCCAGGAGACGGCCATCGGCGCCCTGGGTCTGTACGTCAGCAACGGCAGCGTCGGGAACTTCCAGCCCATGAACATCAACTTCGGCATCATCCCGCCCCTGGGCTATAAGGTCAAAGGCAAGCGAAATAAAAATGCGGTGCTGAGCCAGCGGAGCCTGGACATTTTGGAGCCCCTGCGGGAGGAGATTTTGCGGTGATTCCGCTTGCCCCGCCGCCGGAATATTTCCGGGACATGTGTGCAGAAGATAAAGGAGAGAGCGTATGAGAATCATCATCGACGCCATGGGCGGTGATAACGCCCCGGGCGAAATTGTCAAAGGGGCGTTAAACGCCGCGGCCAGCCATCCGGAATGGGAGATCGCCCTGGTGGGCCGGGAGGCGGAGATCCGCTCGGCTATGGGAGGTCCGGCTCCGGCCAATGTGCTGGTGGTCAACGCCTCGGAGGTCATCGAGATCTGCGATGATCCGGCCATGGCCTTCAAGCAGAAGAAGGACTCCTCCATCACCGTGGGCCTCAATCTGCTGAAGAGCGGGGAGGGGGACGCCTTTGTTTCCGCCGGCAGCACCGGCGCGCTCCTGAGCGCCGCCACGCTGCTGGTCAAGCGGGTGCGGGGCATCCGCCGGGCGGCCATGTGCCCGGTGATCCCCACCGCCGGCGGTCAGGCGGTGCTCATCGACTGCGGAGCCAACGCCGAATGCTCTGTGGAGTATCTGGTGCAGTTTGCGTATCTGGGGAGCTTTTACGCCTCCCATGTCCTGGGAATTGAGAATCCCCGGGTGGGACTGCTGAACATCGGCGCCGAGCCCAGCAAGGGGGATACCCTGCGCCTGGAGACATGGCCGGTGCTCCAGGCCGCCGGAGAGCGGGGAGAGATCAACTTCATCGGCAACATCGAAGCCAAGGAGGCCATCAAGGGCGGATGCGATGTCATCGTGGCCGACGGGTACAGCGGCAATATCATGCTCAAGACCATCGAGGGGGTGGGCTCCTATCTGGGCGGCGAGGTGAAAAAGCTGTTCCTCCACTCCCTCATGACCAAGGTGGCGGGGCTGCTGGTGAAGTCCGGCCTCCGCTCCTTCAAGGAGCAGCTGGACCCGGACCGGGTGGGCGGTACGGCGTTCCTGGGCATCAGCAAGCCAGTCATTAAGGCCCACGGCTCCAGCGGCGCCAAGGCCATCGAGAACGCTGTCTATCAGGCGGCCCGGGTGGCGCAGAGCGGCATTATTGCCGAGATCGAGGCAAATGTGGACAAGATGAAGGCGCAAAAGGGCGAATCCTAAAAATTCCGGAAAATCCTATTGACAGACACATGGTTTTGGCATATTATCTCAGCAGTGACTTGAATTCCCAGAGAGGAGTAGTAAGGAAGATGAATACACAGGACGTACTGGCAAAGCTGCAGGAGCTGATTGGTGAGCAGTTCGCGGTGGACGCCGAGGAGATCACCATGGAGACTTCCTTTGAGGAGGATCTGGGCGCCGATTCCGTCGATCTGGTGGAGCTGGTCATGGCCATGGAAGAGGAATTCGACATCGGCGAGGTGGCCGAGGACGAGGTTTCCGAGCTGAAGACGGTGGGAGACTGCGTCAACTATCTGGTCAATAAAGTGAAGTAAGGGTCAGAAAACTCCGCCCCGGCGGAGTTTTCTTATGGCCCGCCACACCGAGGAGGCGCACCCATGGAGGCATTGGAACGAAAACTGAACTATACCTTTCACAGCCGCGCGCTGCTGGAGGAGGCCCTGAACCACAGCTCCTATGCCAACGAGCACCGGGGCAGCGGCGTCAGCAGCAACGAGCGGCTGGAGTTTCTGGGGGATTCCATCCTGGGCTTTGTCACCGCGGAGTACCTGTTCAAGACCCATCCGGACCTGCCGGAGGGGGACCTGACCCGGATGCGGGCGGCCCTGGTGTGTGAGCAGAGCCTGTACGAGGTGGCCCGCCACCTGGAGCTGGGGGAGTATCTGAAGCTGGGGCGGGGCGAGGAGGCCGGCGGCGGCCGCCACCGGCAGTCCATCCTGGCTGACGCGGTGGAGGCGGTGTTTGCCGCCGTCTATCTGGACAGCGATATGGCCGCCGTCTCCCGGATCATCCACGCGGTGCTCCTGGACAAGGCCGGCGCCCACCTGGTGGAGGAGCGGAAGGATTACAAGACCGCCCTCCAGGAGCTGGTGCAGCGGGAGGAGGGCAGCACCCTCACCTATCAGCTGGTGGGGGAGAGCGGTCCGGACCACAACAAGCTGTTCGTGTTCGAGGTGCTGGTCAACGGCGCGGCCTCCGGCCGGGGTAGCGGCCACAGCAAGAAGGAGGCCGAACAGGCCGCGGCGCGGGACGCGCTGGAGAACATGGGGCAGTGAGCGCCCGGCGGCGGGACGAGCCCCCTGTTTTGATAGAGAAAAAGCGGTATGGCAGTCAGCCATACCGCTTTTGCGTGTCTACAGGTCTTTGAGATACCAGATGTCGCAGGCGAAATGTTCGGTGGGGAGATAGGGACGCTCCAGACGCCGGAAACCGTATTTCTGATAGAAGCGGTTGGCGGCAGCCATGGTGTGGAACGTCTCCAGATAGCACTGGCGGTAGTGCCGGGCGGCAAACGCCAGAGCAAGGTCCATCAGTATGTGGGCCGCGCCGGTGCCCCGGACAGGGGGCAGACAGTACATCTTCTGCAGCTCACACACGCCCTGCGCCCCGGGGAGAGGGCCGATGCCGGCCCCGCCCACGATCCCGCCATCGGGGGCCTCCACCACCCAGTACCGGGAGGCGGGGGCGGCGTAGACCTGGGAAAACCGGCCCAGGTCCGGGTCCGCCCAGGCGAACCCCGGCCGGTTGGCGCCGAACTCCACCAGGCAGGCGCGGATGACCGACTCCACTCCGGCATCATCTCCAGGACGGATTTCCCGGATCTGATACGCGCCGCAGGACAGGGAAGGCGCCGATGTCATGGCGCTCACCGCTTCTTGCGCTTGTCGCGCCGCCGGCGCAGGTACTCCTCCTCGATCTCCGGCCAAAAGCGCCGGCGGGCGGTGCGCATGGTGAGGACATAGTAGGCGAGGATCGCGGCGAAGTAGGCGATGACCACAATCAGGAACCATCCGTTGCTTCCCCAGAAGTAGCTGGCGGCGGCATAGGCCAGCAGGGACACCCCTGTAATCAGCATCCAGGGCAGAATAAAGGCGGTGAATTGGTCTGCGTCGTTGCAGTTTTTCAGTGTCATGTCCGCGGGCAGAATGTTGTTGGTATCCACCGGATGCTTCAGCACCACCGTGCGGAACCAGCTGTATATGAAATAGGCGCCATAGAAAGCGATGAGCAGGGAAAATACATCAAAGAAACCATCCATTGGGCAGTTGCTCCTTTACAAGATACAGATTACAGATTACAGATTGAGATAGCGCCGGCAGACCTGGTTGGCCCGCTCCGCCAGGGCCGCCTCGTCCACCGCGGCCAGCCGGCCCTGGCGCACGGTCACCCGGCCGTGGACCACCGTGTAGTCCACCGCGCCCCGGACGCCCACCGTGGCCAGTACATTCTTCGGGTCCAGAGCGGCCCCCACCAGCTCCAGGCGGCGGCTGTCAATGAGGAACAGGTCCGCGCATTTCCCCACCTCCAGCGAGCCGATGTCCGTCCGGCCCAGAAGGCGGGCGCCCCCGGCAGTGGCCATCTTCAACAAATCATAGCCCGAGGGGGCGCGGCTGCTGCTGGTGAGACGGTGGAGCAGGTAGACGGTGCGCAGCTCCTCCAGCAGACTGTTGCCGTCGTTGCTGGCGCTGCCGTCCAGGGCCAGCCCCAGGGGGACGCCCAGCTCCAGCATGTCCGGGACCCGGCACACACCGGAGGAGAGCTTCATGTTGGAGGCCGGACAGTGGGCCACGCCGGTGCCCGTGTCCGCCAGGAGCCGCAGCTCCTCGTCGTTGAAATGGATGCCGTGGGCGTACCACACATCCCGGCCCAGCCACCCCAGAGTCTCCATATACGCCAGGGGCCGCAGACCCAGCCGCTCCAGAGTATAGCGCTCCTCGTCCCTTGTTTCGCACAGGTGGGTGTGGAGACGGACGCCGTACTGCCGGGCCAGCTTCCCGCTCTCCCGGAGCAGATCCGCCGTGACGGAGAAGGGCGAGCAGGGGGCCAGCACCACCTGACGCATGGAGCCGGGGGAGGGGTCGTGGTAGGCCTCGATGACCCGGATGCTGTCAGAGAGGATCTCGTCGATGCTCTGGACCACGCTGTCCGGCGGCAGGCCGCCATCCTTCCGGCTCAGGTCCATGCTGCCCCGGGAGCAGACCATCCGCATCCCCAGGTCCGCCGCCGCGGCGAACTGGGCGCCGGTCAGATCCCCGGAGCCCTGGGGGAAGACATAGTGGTGGTCAAAGCAGGTGGTGCAGCCGTGCTTCATCATCTCCCCCATAGCGGTGAGGGAGGAGTAGCGGACAGCCTCCTCATCCAGATTTTTCCAGATCTCATACAGGGCCCGCAGCCAGTCGAACAGCTCCAGGTTCTGCACCTGGGGCAGATTGCGGGAGAAACACTGGTACAGGTGATGGTGGGTATTGACCAGGCCCGGATAGCACAACATACCGGTGCAGTCAAGAATTTCCTCCGCCGCACCCGCCAGATTCGTCCCAATGGCGCGGATAAAGCCGTCCTGGCAGAGGATATCGACATCCCGGAGCAGACGGTCCTCCCCGTCGCAGGTGACCGCGGCGGCAATATGCTTGAGCAGCAGGGCAGACATGGGGCACCTCCTATCCAGCGAACGATCGCTGTGTTGCTTTTTTGATTATACCGGAAAAGCCGGTGGAAAGCAACCGCCGAAAGAGGGGAAAATCTCTGTCGATTCTTGTAGTTTTTATGGAACTGTGGTATACTGGCTCACGTCAAAATAACAGCAGCATGAAAGAGGGGATACCAATGCGAGGAAAGCATGTCTATCGCCGGCGCCGGCGGCTCAAGCCCTGGGCGGTGGCGGTGCTGGTTTTATTGGTCCTTGCCCTGGCGGCGGGGGCGGTCTATCTGCTCCGGGATTCCGGCGGGGAGACGCAGCCCGACGCCGGCCAGACGGAGGGACAGGGCGGAGAGGATCAGCGGCTGGATGCCGGCGCTCCCGATGCGTCCGGCGGTGAAACCGGCGGCGCGGAGGACCCGGCGGAGGAACCGGAGCAGACCGGCGGCCTCCCCGCGGGCTACACGGTCCTCACCATGACCGAGGCGGACATGGGGGCCGGTGAGCAGATCCTGGTGAGCAACGAGCACAAGTACACCTTCCCGGCGGATGTGGAGAGTCAGCTGGAGGTGGTCATTACCAACAAGACCAACAGCTACAAATCCAAGGACTACGAGACGTCCGTCCTGCCGGTGACGGTGGACCACCTCAACGACATGATGGACGACTTTGTCGCCCAGGGGGGCAGCGTCAGCGTCATGGTGGTGTCGGGGCACCGGACCTATGACTACCAGCAGGGACTCTTTGACCGCAGCGCCGCCCGCAACGGTCTGGAGCACGCCCAGCGCTTTGTGGCCCAGGCCGGCGGCAGCGAGCACCACACTGGTTACGCCGTGGACCTGTGGAGCGACATCACCGGGGACTATCTGGAATGCACCGGGGAGTACACCTGGATCGGGGAACACTGCCACGAGTATGGGTTCATCCTCCGCTACACCAGCGAGAAGGAGGAGTTTACCAAGATCGGCCCGGAGAGCTGGCACTTCCGCTATGTGGGGGTTCCCCACTCCTACATCGTCGTGGAGAACGGTTTCTGCTACGAGGAGTATATCGACTACCTGCGCCAGTTCCCCGCCGACGGGGAGCACCTGTACTACACGGTGGATGGCACGGAGTATGAGATCTACTTTGTGGAGGGGCTGGAGGTCCCGGTGCCGGAAAGCGGAACGTATACCGTCTCTGGCAACAATGTGGACGGATTCATTGTCACCATCACCCACTGAGCATGTGGACAAAACAGGGGCGGCAGGCGTTTTAACGCCTGCCGCCCCGCCGCGTCTGCGGTCATGTCGGCCGGGCCAAACCTTCCGCCGTCAGGTCCAGGAGACGCCGGTACAGTTCCACGCCCCGCTCCAGAATGGCCTCATCAAAGTGGAAGTCCGCGGCGTGGAGAGGCGGCACGTCCCCGGCTCCCAGGAAGAAGAAGGTGCCCGGCACACGCTGCTGGTAGAAGGAGAAGTCCTCGGCGGTGAGGGCCGGCGCCTCCAGCATAGCCGGCGCCTGCGCGCCCAGATGCCGGCACACCGCCTCCACCAGAGCCGGGTCGTTGGTCACCGGCGGATAGCCGGCGCTGAACCGGGCCTGGGTTCTGCAGCCGCTCTCCCGGGCGATGTCCTCCCCCAGCTCCCGGATGCGGCGGCAGAGGAAGTGGAACGTCTCCATGGAGAACACCCGCAGACTGCCCCGAAGCACCGTTTGGGCGCTGATGGCGTTGCGCACGGTGCCGCTCTCCATCTGCCCGAAGCGCAGCACCCGCAGTTCCGATGTCGGCAGCTCCCCCTCCGCCATGGCATAGACCCGGCGCAGCCACTCCGCACCCCACCACAGCGCGTCGATGCCCTCCTCCGCCCGGGCGATATGGGCGCTGCGTCCGGTGAGGAGCAGATCCACCTCGCTGTTTTTGGCCATCATGGGTCCCGGCCGGGTCCAGACGCTCCCCGCCGGGAGGCCCGGCCAGATGTGGATGCCGAAGACCCGCCGGACGCAGTACTCCTCCAGCACGCCGCTCCGGCAGATGTCCGCCGCGCCGCCGGTGGTTTCCTCGGCGGGCTGAAAGATCAGCAGCACATTCTGCTCCAGGGGTTCCCGCCGCGCCGCCACTGCGTCGGCCAGGGAGAGGACCATGGCCATGTGGCCGTCGTGGCCGCAGGCGTGCATCTTCCCGGGATGGCGGGAGCGGAAGGGATTGTCTCCGGCCTCCTCCACCGGCAGGGCGTCCATATCCGCCCGGAAGGCCGCGGTGTCCGGCCGGCCGGCATCAAAATAGGCGCACAGCGCCCCCTCCGCCGGGGAAAAGAGGCGGCAGGGGTGCCGGGACAGGGCGTTTCGGACGTAGTCGATGGTTTCCGGCAGTTCCCGGTCCAGCTCCGGGATATGGTGGAGGTCCCGGCGGTATTGGATGACAGATGGATGGGGCATGGGGCGCGCCTCCCTTGTTTCGGCCGATGGGGCCTTGGTATGCTTTACTCTACCATAAACCCCCGCCCGGCACAAGGGCGTCCTGCGTTCCACAGCGGTATGGCAAATTTTCTCTTGCAATCCGGCGCGCACTGTGGTAATATGGCAAAAAACAAGATAGAGGTTGCGGATGCGACGAAGCTGCGGGAGCCGGCAGGCGAGGAACGCG
>CALXDE010000024.1 GCA_944386965.1 uncultured Oscillospiraceae bacterium | reverse complement strand
GGGAAGATGGAGAGGATTCCCGGCAGGCCGCCCACGCCGATGCTGGCCGCCTCCACGCCAAAGCCCACGGAGATCAGGGCGGCAAAGGCGGAGCCGATCATGCCGCACACCAGGGGAAATCCGTATTTTAAATTCACACCGAAGAGGGCCGGCTCCGTGACTCCCAGATAGCAGGAGATCAGGGCAGGTACATTCACCTGCTGGGCGCGCTCATTTTTCTTCTGAAGGACACTCATGGCCAGGACGCTGGATCCCTGGGCGATGTTGCTGAGGGCAATCATAGGCCACAGCATGGTGCCGCCTGTGGCCGTCACCAGCTGAGAGTCGATGGCGTTGGTCATGTGGTGGAGTCCTGTCATCACGATGGGCGCATAGCACAGGCCGAAAATTCCGGCGAATATAAACCGGAAGTTGGAGGTAAGCCCGGCATAAACCACGTCGCCGATGGCATTTCCGATGGCCCAGCCGATGGGGCCCACCACCATGTGGGCCACGAACACCGCCGGCACCAGGGAGCAGAAGGGAACCACGATCATGCTGACCACCGCCGGACAATGTCTCCGGAAGAATTTTTCCAGATACACCAGGACAAAGCCGGCCATCATAGCCGCAATCACCTGCCCCTGATAGCCGATCATCTTCACCTGGGCAAACCCGAAATCCCACACTGGAACCTGATCCGCCGGAGTCGCCGCCACGTCGAAGCCGTTGAGCAGCTGGGAGGACACCAGGGTCAGCCCCAGGATAATGCCCAGGATCTGCGTGGTGCCCATCTTCTTGGTGATGGACCAGACGATGCCCACCGGCAGCAGCCAGAATACCGCCTCTCCGATGAGCCACAGGAAGCTGTCCACTCCGGCCCAGAACTGGGAAATTTCTACCAAGGTTTTGGTCCCGTTCTCAAAGAAGGCGATGCTGTCGATGACGTTGCGGAACCCCAGCACGAGGCCGCCGCAGATTAGAGCCGGGATGATGGGGGCGAAGATCTCCCCCAAGTTGCTCATCAGCTTCTGCAGCCAGGTCTGGTTGCTCTTTGCCGCCTGCTTCGCCTCGTCCTTGCTGACCCCCTCCACCCCGGCAAAGGCCGTAAATTCGTTGAAGAAGGTGGACACGTCATTTCCGATGATCACCTGGAACTGTCCGGCCTGGGTAAACGTGCCCTTGACACACTTGATCTTCTCGATCGTCTTCACGTCCGCTTTCTTTTCGTCCGCCAGCACAAAGCGCATTCTGGTCATGCAGTGAGAAACCGCTGAGATATTTTCCCTTCCGCCGATGGCGGACAGCAGCTCCCGGACTTTCCTCTCATACTTCGCCACTTGATTCTCCTCCTCTTGGTTTGGAATTCAACTTGTTTAAACAACTTTAAAATAGCATACTTGTTTAAACATGTCAAGCCCGCGGATTGACTTTCCCTGCAAAACTTTTTATAATACATTTAAAAATGTTTAAACAAGCTGAAATGGGGGAATTCTGCCATGCCGAAGAGCAAATATGAGACCATCTACAAAGACCTGAAACTGAAGATTGAGAGCGGAGATTTCCCCCGGGGGGAGCTGCTGCCGTCGGAGAATTCTCTGATCCCCGTGTACGGCTGCTCCCGGAACACCCTGCGGCGGGCCATCGCCCGCCTGGTCACGGACGGCTATGTCCAGACCATCCAGGGAAAAGGGGTCCGCAATATTTATATTCCCGTGGAACAGGCTTCCTATGCCATCGGCGACATCGAGAGCTTTAAGGAATCCTCCATCCGCAACAAAAGAGCCGGCAGCACGCGGGTCCTCCAGTTTGTGGAGCTGACCGCCGACGAGCGGCTGTCCGCAAACACTGGTTTTCCCGCAGGCAGCCAGCTCTACTATATCCAGCGCGTACATTCCCTGGACGAAAAGCCTCTGATCCTGAACCACAACTATTTTTTAAAGAGCGCCGTCCCCGGGCTAACCCCGGAGATCGCCGCACGCTCCATCTATGAATATCTGGAAACCGTCCTCCGCATGACCATCGTCAACAGCAAGCGGGTGATCACCGTGGAGAAAATCACGGAAATCGACGAAAAATACCTGGAGCTGAACGTCAACGACTACAACTGCCTGGCAGTCATCACCAGCCACACCTACAACAGCGACGGCGTCATGTTCGAGTTCACCCAGTCCCGCCACCGCCCGGATTACTTCCGTTTCCAGGACAACGCTCTGCGGCGCGGGAAATAGCCCGCGGGGGCGGCTGCCTTTACACAGCTGCCTTTACAGCAGCACCTTCACCACTGCCTTCTGCACCTGGCAGCTCCCCCCGGACTCCACCTTCACCTGGTGGGCGTCCTCGGGGAAGGCGATGAGCACATCCCCCGGCTCCATGGATACATACTGCTCCGCAGCGCCCTCCAGGGAGATCCCGTCGTTCGCCTCGTCCCGATCCGTCTCCCTCATGGCGGCCCGGTCGGCGATGCCGATGCGCTCCCGCCCGGCGATCACCAGGTGGATGTCCAGGTACTGGTCGTGGGCCTCAAAGGAGGCCTCCCAGGCCGGTTTCGTCTCGTAGCCGAAGCGGTTGATGAAAATCCTGTCCCCGTCCACCTCATTTCTCCC
>CALXDE010000023.1 GCA_944386965.1 uncultured Oscillospiraceae bacterium | reverse complement strand
GCCCTCCAGTGCGGCTGCCGCCTGATCGACACCGCCAACGCATACCTGAACGAGAAGGCGGTGGGCCGGGCCATCAAAAAGTCTGGCGTGAACCGAAAGGACATCTTCCTGGAGACCAAGCTGTGGCCCTCCTTCTATGAGCAGCCCGACGCGGTGGACAAGACCCTGGAGCGGCTGGATACCGACTACATCGACCTGCTGCTGCTCCACCAGCCCGCCGGCAATTATATCGCCGGGTATCAGCTGATGGAGAAGGCTTACAAAGAGGGCAGGGTGAAGGCCATCGGCCTGTCCAACTTCAGCACTGCGCAGATCCGGGAGATCCTGGACAGCTGTGAGGTGAAGCCCGCTGTTCTCCAGACAGAGATCCACCCCTACTCCCAGGAGAAGGAGCTGAAGCGGTTCCTGGCCGGGGAGGGCATGGTCATCCAGGCCTGGTACCCTCTGGGCCACGGGGACACCACACTGCTCCAGGAGCCCCTGTTCACCGAGCTGGGGAAGAAGTACGGCAAGTCCAACGCCCAGATCATCCTCCGCTGGCATATCCAGGCAGGCAATATCGTGATTCCCGGCTCCAAGAACCCGGAGCACATCCGGGCCAACCTGGACCTGTTCGACTTCGCCCTCACGGACGAGGAGATGGAGAAGATTGCCGCCATGAATCGGCAGAAGCGGTACTACCACAGCACTCCCGAGATGCTGAAAAAGTACGCGGAGATGGTTCCCAACGAAAAAAGAAAAAAAAGCGCCTGACAACAAAAATGAGGAGGACGAAGTTATGCGCAATTTGAGACGGATGGGGGCCGCCCTTCTGGCCCTGGCCCTGATGCTCAGCCTGAACCTGACCGCCTTCGCGGCCGCGGCGGTCACCGGCTTCACCGATGTGGACGCCGACAGCTGGTACGCGGATGCCGTGGCATACGTCCGGGACAACGGCCTGATGAGCGGCACCTCCGCCGCCGCCTTTGACCCGGACGGCACCATGACCCGCGCCATGCTGGCGCAAACCCTGTACCGGGCGGCAGGTAGCCTCGTTGTCTCCGGCAGCAACAGCTTTACCGACACGGCGGAAGGCGTCTGGTACGCCGATGCCGTCCTCTGGGCCTCCCGGCAGGGCGTGATCAGCGGCTACGGCAACGGCCTGTTCGGAACCGACGACCCGGTGACCCGGGAGCAGATCGCCGCCATCCTGTGGCGGTACGCCGGCAGTCCCGCGGCGGAGGCCGGTACGGATTTTGCCGACGAGGCGGATATCTCCGCCTATGCGGCCCAGGCCGTGGACTGGGCCCGGGCCAGTGGCGTTGTGAACGGCGCGGACGGCAACCGCTTCCTGCCCCGGGACAGCGCCACCCGTGCACAGGTAGCCGTCATCCTGCGGAACTATCTGACCGCGTCCGCGCCTGCGGAGCCGGAGCAGCCGGGCGAGAGCCCCCGCGTCCTGGTGGCCTACTTCTCCGCCACCGGCAACACAGCGCGCGTGGCCGATGCCATCGCGGAGGCCACCGGCGGCGATCTGTTCGAGCTCACGCCGGCAGAGCCCTACACCTCAGGTGATCTGGACTGGACCGACGCGGACAGCTGGGTGGTCTATGAGCACGAGAACCCGGATGCCCGGAACACAGAACTGGTTACCTATACCCCGGAGAACTGGGACGAGTATGATGTGGTATTCCTCGGCTACCCTATCTGGTGGTATGATGCCGCCTGGCCGGTGGAGGGCTTTGTGACGGAAAATGATTTCACCGGCAAGACGGTGATCCCCTTCTGCACCTCCTCCAGTTCCGGTATCGGGGAGAGTGGGCAGCGCCTGGCCGGCCTGGCCGGAACCGGCGACTGGCTGGAAGGAGAGCGGTTCCGGGGCAGCGCCTCTCAGTCCGATGTGACAGCCTGGGTGGAGAGCTTAAATCTGGCAGGTTGAATGTGAAAAACGGAAGAAGCTCCGATATGAAAAACGTGGAAGATAAAGTCGTTTTGATCACCGGCGCGTCCTCCGGCATCGGCCGGGAGACGGCCCGCGTGCTGGCCCGGAACGGGGCCAGGGTGATCCTCGGCGCCCGGCGGGAGGAGCGCCTGCAGAAGCTGGCCGCCGAGCTGGGGGAGAGCGCAGAGTACCTGGCCGCTGACGTGACCCGGCCGGAGGACGTGAAGGCCCTGGTCTCCCTGGCAAAGGAAAAATTCAGCCGGGTGGATGTACTGTTCGCCAACGCTGGCATTATGCCCGGCAGCAGCATGTCTGCGTTGAAAGTGTCCGACTGGATGGCCATGGTGGACATCAATATCAAGGGCATTCTCAATGCCATGGCGGCAGTGCTGCCGGAATTCATTGCCCAGAGGCGGGGGCACATCGTGGTGACCTCCTCCATGGCGGGCACCAGGTCTGTCCCCGGCAACGCGGTGTACTGCGGCACCAAACACTTTGTCCGGGCCATGCTGGATTCCTTCCGGATGGAATCTGTCCAGGAAAACACCAATATCCGCACCACCACCATTTACCCCGGTGCCGTCCAGACGGAGCTGATGGACACCATTGCCCCGTCGGAGACAAAGACCATAGTGGCGGAATTCTACAAACATGTGGGGCTGGAACCGGAGGCTATCGCCAATGCGGTGCTGTACGCTATCTCCCAGCCAGACAACGTAGATGTCTCCGACCTGGGCGTCCGGCCCAGCCGGGAGAGCTGAAGAAAGGAAGCGTCTTTATGGAAAATTTCGTCTATGAATATCCCACGAAAGTCTGTTTTGGCAAGGGGGCGGCGGCACAGCACCTGTCCGGCATTCTGGCTGCCTACGGCCCCAACGTGCTGCTGGCCTACGGCGGCGGCTCCATCAAGAAAAACGGCGTCTATGAGGAGATTACCGGCATCCTGAAAGAGGCGGGCAAGCGAATCACCGAGTTTGCCGGGATCATGTCCAATCCTACCTGGGAGAAGGTGAAGGAGGGGGCCGGGCTGGCCCGGGACAACAAGGTGGATCTGGTGCTGGCTGTGGGCGGCGGCTCGGTGATCGACTGCTGTAAAATTGTCTGCGCCCAGGCCGTCACGACCGAGGATCTGTGGGATCTGGAGATGGTGCAGCACAAGGCGCCCTCTGCGGCGCCCATCCCCCTGGGGGCGGTGGTCACCGCCTCCGGTACGGGCGCGGAGATGAACGGCGGCGCCGTCATCACCAACGAGGAAACCAAAATCAAGGGCGGCATGTTCGCCGCCGCGCCCCGCTTCGCCATCCTGGATCCGGCGTACACCATGAGCCTGCCCCGGATGCAGGTGCTCTCCGGCGCCTTTG
>CALXDE010000022.1 GCA_944386965.1 uncultured Oscillospiraceae bacterium | reverse complement strand
AGATCTTCGCCCACAGCTTTCCGGAGGAGGCCATCGAGGCGGACTGCCGCACCGTCCTGCGGGATCTGGTGTCCATCGACCGGGAGGTCACCGCCATGAACGGCCGGTGCTACACCCTGCGCATCGCCCCCTACCGCACCACGGAGAACAGTATCCGGGGTCTGGTCATCACCATCATCGACAGCCTGGGTGCCGGAAAGACCGTCCGGTCCGTCTGAGCTCCTGGCTCCCGCGCGGCGCCGGCTCTCCCTCGGGAGAGCCGGCGTCGCGCTGCTGCCTGACAGCCGGCTGCTTCCGGAAGAGCGGAGTGCCCGGGCAATGTGAACTTTTTGCAAACTGTGACCGAAAACGACTGGAATGGTTTGCATTTTGCGGAAATTGTGGTATACTTATCCTGCCTTATTGTGCAAATGATCTCTCAAAGAGGAGTATGATATCGCATGGGTTTGATCAAGAAATTGTTTGGGACCTACAGCGAGCGGGAGCTGAAAGCCATCTATCCCATTGTGGACAGGATCGACGCCATGGCCGAGGAATATAAGGCCATGACCGACGCGCAGCTCCAGGCCAAAACTGTGGAGTTCAAGGAGCGGCTGCAAAACGGGGAGACACTGGACGACATCCTGCCGGAGGCGTTTGCCACCGTGCGGGAGGCCGCCGACCGAGTGCTGGGGCTGCGGCCCTACCGGGTGCAGCTGGTGGGCGGCATTGTCCTGCACCAGGGGCGCATCGCCGAGATGAAGACCGGCGAGGGCAAGACCCTGGTGGCCACCCTGCCGGCGTATCTCAACGCCCTTACCGGCCAAGGGGTCCACATCGTCACGGTCAACGACTACCTGGCCAAGCGCGACAGCGAGTGGATGGGCAAGGTCCACCGCTTTCTGGGGCTCACGGTGGGCCTGATTGTCCACGGCCTGGACAAGAAGCAGCGCCAGGAGGCCTACGCCGCCGACATCACCTACGGCACCAACAACGAGATGGGCTTTGACTACCTGCGGGACAACATGGCCCTCTACAGCCAGGAGCTGGTCCAGCGGGGCCACCACTTCGCCATTGTGGACGAGGTGGACTCCATTTTGATCGACGAGGCCCGCACCCCCCTCATCATCTCCGGCACCGGGGAGAAATCCACCCAGCTCTATGATATGACGGAGATGTTCGTCTCCCGCCTCAAGAAGATGGTGGTGAAGGAGACAGACGAGAAAGAGGAGGAGGCCACGGACATCGACGCGGATTACATCGTGGACGAGAAGGCCCGGACCGCCACCCTCACCGCCCGGGGCGTGAAGCGGGCGGAGGAGTTTTTCCACCTGGAGAACCTCTCCGACCCGGAAAACGCCACCATTGCCCACCACATCAACCAGGCCATCAAAGCCCACGGCGTGATGAAGCGGGACATCGACTATGTCCTGAAGGACGGCCAGGTGGTCATCGTGGACGAGTTCACCGGCCGCCTGATGTTCGGCCGCCGCTATAACGAGGGCCTCCACCAGGCCATCGAGGCCAAGGAGCACGTGAAGGTGGAGCGGGAGAGCAAGACCCTGGCCACCATCACCTTCCAGAATTATTTCCGCCTGTACGACAAGCTCTCCGGCATGACCGGAACCGCCCTCACGGAGGAGGAGGAGTTTGCCACCATCTACCGCCTGGACATTGTGGAGATCCCCACCAACCGGCCCCTGGTCCGCAAGGACGACCCGGACGTGGTGTACAAGACCGAGGCGGCCAAGTACCGGGCGGTGATCGAGCAGATCAAGGACTGCCACGCCAAGGGCCAGCCGGTGCTGGTGGGCACGGTGTCCATCGAGAAGAACGAGCACCTGAGCAAGCTCCTCCAGAAGGAGGGCATCAAGCACAACCTCCTCAACGCCAAGAACCACGAGAAGGAGGCCGAGATCGTGGCCCAGGCGGGCAAGCTGGGCGCGGTAACGGTGGCCACCAACATGGCCGGCCGCGGCACCGACATCATGCTGGGGGGCAACGCGGAGTACCTGGCCCGGGCCGCCCTGGTGAAGGCGGGATACTCCGAGGAGATCATTGCCGAGGCCACCGGCTATGCCGAGACGGACAATCAGGAGATTCTGGAGGCCCGGAAGTTTTTTGCCGACGCCATGGAGAAATACCGCGCCGAGATCGCCGGGGAGGCGGACAAGGTCCGGGCCGCCGGGGGCCTCTTCATCATCGGCACCGAGCGTCACGACTCCCGCCGCATCGACAACCAGCTTCGGGGCCGCGCCGGCCGTCAGGGGGACCCGGGCGAGACGCGGTTCTATCTGAGCCTGGAGGACGATCTGATGCGCCTGTTCGGCGGGGATCGGATGCAGAACATGATGGACCGCCTCAACATCGAGGAGGATATGCCCATCGAGAACAAGATGCTCACCAAGTCCATTGAAAATGCCCAGATCAGTGTGGAATCTCGGAACTTCCAGGCCCGCAAGAACACCCTGGAGTACGACGATGTGATGAACCAGCAGCGGGAGATCATCTACGGCCAGCGCAAGCAGGTGCTGGACGGCATGGACCTGAAGGACCGGATTGAGAAGATGATTACCGAGAGCATTGAGCGGGATGTGCGCTCGGCCTATGGAGAGCACAAGCATATCACGAACGATCAGTACCGCACGCTGCTGGCAGGGCTGGAGGGGACCTATTTCCCCAAGTACGCCGTGAAGATCGAGCCGGACGAGGCGGAGCGGATCACCGCGGAGGAACTGGAAGAGCGCTTCTCCCAGGCCGCCATGGAAACCTACGCGCGCAAGGAGCAGGAGGTCACCTCCCCCATCATGCGGGAGGTGGAACGGGTCATCATGCTGCGGGTGGTGGATGAGTTCTGGATGGACCACATCGACGCCATGCAGGAGCTGCGGCAGGGAATCCGTCTGCGGGCTTACGCCCAGACCGATCCCGTCATCGCCTACAAGCAGGAGAGCCTGCACATGTTTGAGGAGATGATCGACGCCATCCAGGAGGAGACGGTCCGGCGGATCTACTCCTTCCGCCTCAAGACCCAGGAGGAGATCAAGCGGGAGCGGGTGGCCACCGGCATCACGGAGGGGTTTGGCGGCGGCGACAAGACCGTGAAGAAGCAGCCCCGCCGGGTCCAGAAGATCGGCCGCAACGACCCCTGCCCCTGCGGGAGCGGGAAGAAGTACAAGAACTGCTGCGGGCGGTGACAGGCCGGACGCCCTAGAATGCGGGCAGGGGTCGTCCGCCGCGGAGCGGCGTACAAGCGTTTCCCCGGAGGGGAAACCTTGGCGCAAGGCGGGATTCATTCCCGCCGCGCAAGTGAAAGGAAGCGGGGCCCCCACGGGGAGGTGTCCCCGTGGGGAGATTCCCTGCCCCTGCGGGAGCGGGAAGAAGTACAAGAACTGCTGCGGGCGGTGACAGGCCGGACGCCCGAGAATGCGGGCAGGGGTCGTCCGCCGCGGAGCGGGGAAAACAGTCGGGAGGTGGCTATGTCCTTTATTCAGCGCCAGACAGGGGAACTGCTCTATCACACGGCGGAGAATCTGGACGCGGTCAGCGGCCTGCGCCACGGCTTTTCCACCCGGCGGGGAGGTATCAGCACCGGCGCGCTGGATTCTTTGAACCTGCGGGGGGCGGAGGCCAGCGGAGACGCGCCGGAGCGGGTCCTGGAGAATTACCGCCGGTTTTGCGCCGCCGTCGGCGTGGACGACCGGCAGGCTGTGCTGAGCGGTCAGGTCCACGGGGATACGGTCCGCGTGGTGACGGAGGCGGACGCCGGAAAGGGGCTTTACCGGCCGCGGGATTATGAGGCGGATGCCCTGATTACCGATGTTCCCGGACTCCCGCTGTTTGTGTTTTCCGCCGACTGTATGGTGATCCTGCTGTGTGATCCGGCGGCGGGCTGTGTGGGCGCGGTCCACGCGGGCTGGCGGGGCACGGCGCTGGAGATTGTCAAAAAGACGGTGGAGAAGATGGCTGGGGCCTTTGGCGCCCGGCCGGAGCATATCCAGGCCGCCATCGGCGCGGGCATCGGGGTGTGCTGCTTTGAGACGGATGGCGACGTGCCGGAGGCCATGGAGAAGGCCATGGGGGCGGAGGCCGCGCCCTTCCTCCATAGACGGGGGGAGAAATGGATGGTGGACCTGAAGGGCCTCAACCGCCGGCAGCTGGAGCTGGCGGGGGTGCCAGCGGCGCAGATCGCGGTCAGCGGCCTGTGCACCGCCTGTCACCCGGCGCTCTACTGGAGCCACCGCAAAATGGGAAACGCCCGGGGCGTCCAGGCGGCGGCTATCGCGTGGAAGGGGTCGTTGGATTGATGAGAAGAAAGCCGGCGGGCCTGGGGATGGCTCTGCTCCTGGCGCTGTGTCTGCTGCTGAGCGGCTGCGGCGGACGGATAGAGCTGACGGTGGACAATGAAACGGACATGGCCCCCTGGCAGGAGGCGGAGGAGGAGACAGACGAGGGGGAACAGGCGCCTGCGGCCCTCACATCCTTCGCCCTGGCCTATCACGCGGGGCAGTCTCTGGACCCGATTACCTGCGGCGACGGAGCCCAGCTGCAGCTGGCGACACTGTTGTACGAGCCGCTCTTTCAGCTGGACGGGGAATTTTCCCCCCAGCCCCTGCTGTGCACCGGTTACACGGTCAGCGAGGATGGGCTGGTTTACACCCTGTCCATCCGGCAGGGGGTGACCTTCAGCGACGGAAGCCAGCTGGAGGCCCGGGACGTTGCGTCCTCCCTGCGGCGGGCGGCGGCCTCCCAGCGGTACGGCAGCCGCCTGCGGGATATCCGCCAGGTGACGACCCGGGGCAGCGATACCGTGGTGGTCACGCTGGCCCGGCCCAACAGCCATCTGCCGGCGCTGTTGGACATTCCGGTGGTGAAAACCGGCACGGAGGAGGATGCCGCCCCGGCGGGTACGGGACCCTATCTCTTTATCACCTCCGGCGAGGGGGCGTTTCTGGCCGCCAATCCCAACTGGTGGCAGGGGAGGACCCTCCCGCTGGAGCGGATCGAGCTGGTGGATGCCAAGGACAGCGACACGGTGCTATACCTCTTTACCGCCCGGGAGATCCAGGTCTATGCCGCGGATCTGACCCGAGGCGAGGCGGCCCTCTCCGGCCGTCTGGACGCGGTGGACATCCCCACGGCCACCATGCAGTTCCTCGGCATCAACACCCGGCGCGCGGCGCTCCAGGACCAGGAGCTGCGCCGGGTCCTGCGGCTGGGCATCCCGCGGGAGACGGTGGTGGAGGGTTACCTGTCCGGGCACGCGGCGCCGGCCCAGTTTGCCATCTCTCCGGCTTCCGGCGATTACCCGGCGGAGATGGAGACGGCTTACAGCCTGGAAACCTACCGCCAGTCCCTGACCGCCCTGTGGGCGGCGGAGGAGGAGCGGGAACCGCTGACCCTGACCCTGCTGGTCAATGCCGACAGCGCCTCCAAGACAGCGATTGCCCAATACCTGGCCCAGAGCCTCTCGGTGGAGGGGCTGTTACAGGTGACGGTGGAGGCCCTGGCCTGGACGGATTATCTGGAGGCCCTGGCGGGCGGCGACTTTGATCTGTACTACGGGGAGGTTCGTCTTACCGCGGACTGGGATATCTCGGAACTGATCGGTACAGGCGGGGAGCTGAATTACGGCGGTTGGAGCGCTGTGGACACCGACGCCATGCTGGAGGCCTGCCGCGCCGGCGGGGAGAACGCCTACCGAAATCTGTGCCGCCATCTGCGGGAGGCGGTGCCGCTGCTGCCGGTGTGCTTCAAGAGCGACTCGCTGCTGACCCACAGCGGCGCGGTGGAGAATGCCCGGCCCACAGCGGCAAATATCTTCTACAATTTCCCGGATTGGGTGCTGCATTTTGCCCAGCCGGCGGAAGAAAGCGCCCCCTGACCGACAGGTCGGAGGGCGCTTTTGCATTCATTTTTATCGCTGGCAGGTGGGGGGCTGCGCCTCCAGGGCCAGCTCCGCCGCGGCCCGGGCGTGGATGAGAGTGGTATCAAAGAGAGGAAGGTCCGTGTCCGCCTGGTGAAGGAGCAGGCCGATCTCCGTACATCCCAGAATCGCGCCCTCCGCCCCGGCGGCGCGCAGATCCGCCAGAACCCGGAGGAACAGCGCCTTGGACGCCTGGGAGATCACGCCCCGGCACAGCTCCTCGAAGATGACCCGATTGATCTCCCGCCGGTCCGCCGGAGGCGGGACCAGCACCTCCAGGCCACCCTCCACCAGGCGCTGTTTATAGAAATCCTGCTCCATGGTGTACTGGGTCCCCAGCAGGGCTACCCGGCGGATTCCCCTGGACTGAAGGGCGGTGCGGGTCAGATCCGCGATGTGGAGCACCGGGACGGCCACGGAAGCCTGGATCTGGTCATAGACCTTGTGCATGGTGTTGGTGCAGATCACAATGAAATCCGCGCCCGCCCGCTCCAGAGCCTGGGCCGCCCGGCCCAGAATCTCCCCGCCGCGCGCCCAGTCGCCGCTGGACTGACAGCGCTCGATCTCGTCAAACTCCACGCTGTAGAGGACGCACTGGGCGGAGTGAAGGCCGCCCAGCCGCTCCCGCACGACCTGGTTGACCACCTGATAGTAGGTGACGGTGCTCTCCCAGCTCATGCCGCCCAAAAGGCCGATGGTTTTCATGCAGCGTCCCCTCCCAAACTCAGTATTCCCGCAGCACCGCGGCTACCCGGCCCAGAATCTCGCAGCCGCTGCCGTCGATGGGCTGATAGCCGTCGTTTTCCGGCAGCAGCCAGATCTGCCCGTTTTCCTGGTGGAAGCGCTTGACCGTGGCCTCCTCTCCCAGCAGGGCCACGACAATCTCTCCGTTGCAGGCGGTGTTCTGCCGGCGGATGATGACCAGATCGCCGGGAAGAATCCCCGCCTTGACCATGGATTCCCCCCGCACGCGCAGGGCGAAGTACTCTCCCGCCCGGCCGCGGGTGTCAAAGGTCACATAGTCCTCGATACACTCCTGGGCCAGGATCGGCGCGCCGGCGGCCACCGAGCCCAGCAGCGGCACCTTTCCCTCCACCGGCTGGGGGCGGGAGAGGGTGAGGGCCCGCCCCTTGCAGGCGCCCTTCTCGATCAACCCCTGTTCCTCCAGCTTTTTCAGATGGAAATGGACGGTGGACGGAGATTTGAGTCCCACCGCCTCGCCGATCTCCCGAACCGAGGGCGCGTAGCCGTTTTCCTGGAGAAATCGGACGATTACCTCGTAGATCCGCCCCTGCATATCGGATTTTCTGCCCATGGCGCACCTCCCACTTTTTTGCCAGTATACCACACTTTCCTGGGAAATGCAACGTCTGTTCCATCAAAATATTTCCCGCTCACCGTTTGGCCGGCGAGGAGGAAATTGCGGCACAAAAATGCAAATTGGCGCTTGCAAAATTTCATTGGATATGCTATCATATTGTTCTGTGATATGGAGTACTGCGCGTTTGGGCGCGTTTTCCGTCAGTTTGGAGGTATGTTAGATATGAGCGTAGCGATTACGATTATTACGGTGCTGCAGGTTCTCGTCGGCCTGATGATTGTCCTGATGGTGCTTTTCCAGAGCGGCAAGAACCAGGGGCTGGGTGTCATTGGCGGCGCGGCGGATACGTTCCTGGCCAAGAGCAAGGCCAAGAGCCTGGACGCCAAGCTGGCCCGTTCCACCAAGTGGGTGGGCGCGGTGTTCATTGTTCTGACGCTGGCGCTGAATGTGCTCAGCATCGTCGGAGCGTAAGAGGCATCGGACAAAACAAGAGAGACAGGCGCCGGTTTCCCACGGGAAGCCGGCGCCTGTTTTTATTTTGGCGGATTGCGGACGTCCGGGAGCGCCGCTGCTTCCGGCAAATCCAGCAGAATGGCCGCGATGCCCGGCAGCATCCGCTTGATACCGCGCCTGAAGAGCAGCGCCTCTTGTTCCCAAATCAGCACAGCCCTCAGGAAAGCCGCAGGAAAGCCTGCAGCAAAATCCACAGAAAGACCAGGATGACCACCAAAGCGGTCGAGAGTCCCTTGGAAGTGGTTTTCTGCTGCCGTTTTGCCCCGCCCAAGGGCTGGGAAATCTGCCGGACGGCCCGGCGCTGGGCCTTCTCCTTGTGGACTTCCCTGTGGACAAAGGAGCCCTTGTGATTGGCCTCGTTGACGCCATCCTTCCGCACCACGGCAGTGGGGGAGGACGCCTTGGGGGGATGGTTGTAGGCGCCGCAGCGGGGACAGAAGTCGTCTACATCGTAGTCATATACCTTTTTGCACTCGGAACACACCAGTCGCATTGGTCCCACCTCCTTATGGCTCCAGTATACTACAGGGGACCCCGGTTGAAAAGCCCCAAAGCGGAAGCGCAGATCCCATTTGCGAAATTCCTCCGGGTGTGGTACACTGGGAACAAGAGTAAGGAGGTGTCCTCATGAAACTGCATTTTTACGGCGCGGCCCAGTGCGTCACCGGCAGCTGCTATCTGCTGGAGGTCAATGGAAAACAGATCCTGGTGGACTGCGGACTGCAGCAGGGGCGGGATGAGATCGACAACAGCGTCCTGCCCTTCGCGCCCAACGCCATCGACTTCGTGCTTGTTACCCACGCCCACATCGACCACAGCGGCCGGCTCCCTATGCTGGTGCGGCAGGGGTTTCGGGGCCGGATTCTCACCACCCGCCTCACCGCGCAGCTTCTGGAGATCATGCTGGCCGACTCCGCCCACATCCAGGAGTCGGACGCGGCCTACCAGAACCGGAAGAACCAGCGGGCCGGCCGGCCGGCGGTGGAGCCCATCTACACCATGGCGGATGCGATGGCCACCATGCAGTATATCGATACATGTGAATATGACCAGCGGCTGACCCTCTGTGAGGGGGTGGAGGCCGTGTTCACCGATGCGGGGCACCTGCTGGGCAGCGCCAGCGTCACCCTGGACCTGACAGAAAATGGGGAGAAGCGGACCCTGGTGTTCTCCGGGGACATCGGCAACGTGGACCAGCCTATCATCCGGAACCCGGTGCTCCTCCACCGGGGGGACTATGTGGTGATGGAGAGCACCTATGGCGACCGCAACCACCAGGAGGTGTGGAGCTACACCGACGAGCTGGCGGCGGTCATTGACCGGACCCTGGCCCGCGGCGGCAATGTGGTGATCCCCGCCTTTGCCGTGGGCCGCACCCAGGAGATCTTGTACTTCATCGGCCGGATGAAGCAGGAGGGGTTGGTGAAGTCGGCCCCTAATTTCCCGGTGTATGTAGACAGCCCCCTGGCGGGGAAGGCCACCACCATCTTTGCCGGGGATCTGCGGGGCTATCTGGATGAGGAGGCTCTGGAGCTGGTCCGGACCCACCAGAACATGTTTACCTTCCCGGGGCTGCGGCTGACCGAGTCCCTGGAGGAGTCCAAGATGCTCAATACCGATTCGACGCCCAAGGTCATCATCTCCGCCTCCGGCATGTGCGACGCCGGGCGCATCCGCCACCATTTGAAGTACAACCTCTGGCGGCACGAGAGTACGGTGGTGTTCGTGGGCTTCCAGGGGGAGGGCACCCTGGGCCGGACGCTCCTGAACGGGGCCGAGAGCGTGAAGCTCTTCGGCGAGGAGATCGCCGTCAACGCCGAGATCGTCAACTTCAAGGGCCTCTCCAGCCACGCCGACCGGGATCACCTGATGGCCTGGGCCCAGTCCTTCGACGCGCCCAGGCACATCTTCGTCACCCATGGGGATCGGGAGGTGGCTCCCTATTTTGCTGAGAGTCTCCAGAAGCTGGGCCTCAGCGCCCACGCGCCCCAGTATACCGAATGCTGGGACCTCATCAGCGGGAAGATGACGGAACAGGGCTACCTGCCCGAGCGGAAGACCGCAACCCCCGCCGGAAGGGCGTCCAGCGCCTACCAGCGTCTGGTGGCGATGGGCAAGCTCCTCCAGGAGGTCATTGCCCGCAGCAAGGGCCGGGCCAACCGGGACCTGGGCAATTTTGCCGACCAGATCAAGGCGCTCATCGACAAGTGGGAGAAGTAAGCGGCCTCGCCGCGGCATAGAATGGGGCAGACCATGGAAGCAATCGAGAAAAACCAAGTGTATCAGGCGGAGATCACCGGCTACACCGCCGAGGGGCTAGGGGTGGCCCGCCTGGGCGGGCGGGTGGTGTTTGTCCACGGCGGCGTCCGGGGCGAGCGGTGCACCGTGCAGATTCTGAAGGTGCAAAAGCACGTGGCCTTTGCCAAGGTGCGGGAGGTGCTGGCTTCGGCTCCGGGCCGTCAGGCGGCGGACTGTCCCCACTACCCCGCCTGCGGCGGCTGCGCCTTCCGGCATGTGACATACCAGGAGGAGTTGGAGGCCAAGCGGCAGCGGGTGGAGGACGCCCTGCGCCGCCTGGGTGGAGCGGACATCGCCGTTTCGGAGATTTTAGCCAGTCCCCAGGTCCTCCACTACCGCAACAAGAGCCAGTTTCCCGTGGGGCCGGGGGGCGAGATCGGGTTCTACCGGGCCAGGAGCCACCAGGTGATCCCGGTGTCCGACTGCCTGCTCCAGCGCCCGGCGGCCAACCGCGTTGCTGAGGCCCTGGGGGAGTACATGCGGACGTTCAGGGTCCCGGGCTACGACGAGCGGACAGGGGAGGGCCTGGTGCGGCACCTCTATGTCCGCACCAGCGCCGCCGGGGAGGCCCTGGTGTGCGTGGTGGCGAACGGGGAGCGCCTGCCCCATGAGGAGAAGCTGGCGGAGATCGTCCGCCGGGCCTGGCCGGACACCGTGGGAGTGGTGCTGAACACCAACCGGCGGAATACCAATGTGATCCTGGGGGAGAACTACCGCACCCTCTGGGGGGCAGACCGGCTGGAGGATACTCTGTGCGGCCTGCGGTTTTCCCTGTCCATTCCATCCTTCTATCAGGTGAACCGGGACCAGGCGGAGCGGCTGTATGGGAAAGCCATGGAGCTGGCGGGCCTCACCGGCCGGGAGACGGTATTGGACCTCTACTGCGGCACGGGCACCATCACCCTGGCCATGGCGGGACGGGCCAGGCGGGTCATCGGCGCGGAGATCGTGGCCCCCGCCATTGAGGACGCCCGGCGCAATGCCGCGGCCAATGGCGTCACCAATGCGGAGTTCTTCTGTGGAGATGCCGGGGAAATTGCGGAGCGTCTGGCCTCGGAGCATCTGCGCCCGGACGTCATCACCGTGGACCCGCCCCGGAAGGGCCTGGGGGAAGAGGTAGTGGCCGCCATCGCCCGGATGGCGCCGGAGCGGGTGGTCTATGTCTCCTGTGACCCGGCCACCCTGGGCCGGGACGTGAAGCGGTTCGCCGCTGCGGGCTACCAGCTGGCGCGGGCTGTGGCCGTGGATATGTTTCCCCGGACCGCCCATGTGGAGACGGTTGTCTTGCTTTCCAAGGGCGAGGTCGACTCGAAAAAGATTCGGGTTGAGTTCTCTTTGGAAGATATGGATATGTCGGAGTTCCAAGATGGAGCAACCTATCCGCAGATTAAGGCGTATGTTTTGGAGCATTCCGGGTTAAAGGTGTCCAACCTCTATATCTCACAGATTAAGCGGAAATGTGGGATTGAAGTTGGCAAGAATTACAATCTGCCGAAATCCGAGGATTCCAGACAGCCACAGTGTCCGCCGGAAAAAGAGAAAGCAATCCGAGAAGCGTTCAAATATTTTGGGATGATCTAACATCCCGCAGTATGGAGGTTTCTTATGGATAGATTGATTTCTTGTGAGTTCAACATGGATACCGCTTGTGTGGAACTGAAATTTGCAAGTGGCAGCATGATTGCCATTGATACCATCGCCGTGGAGAATGAAGTTGCTGACAACATGTATCAGCGGTCAGAACTGGACTATCTGATCTACAATGATCCGATTGGATATGCTGATTTGATACTGAACGGTGATCCCGAAACCTATTTGAAAACTGTAACTGAATACAAACCGCTTGATAGCTAACCAACACTTTGCCCGTGGGAGAAATTCTGCGGGCAATTTTTTTGTATCTTTTCTGTGAACTCTATTGATTTTGGCTGTCTAATGTGGTAGACTATGTGTGAAGTCTAATAGTGTAGACAAGGAGGGCGTGAATAT
>CALXDE010000021.1 GCA_944386965.1 uncultured Oscillospiraceae bacterium | reverse complement strand
CCATGAAGGTGTCCGCGGATGATGTGGACGTGATCCTGGTGGGCGGCGGGTCCATCGTCCTGCCGGAGCGGCTGGCGGGGGCGAGAACCGTGGTCAAGCCCGCCGAGGGCGGCGTGGCCAACGCCATCGGCTCGGCCATCTCCAAGGTTTCCGGCACCTGCGAGAAGCTCATCGACTACAATGAGATCCCCCGGGAGGAGGCCCTGGCCCAGGTGAAGGCCGAGGCGGCGGAGCTGGCGGTGAAGGCCGGCGCCATCCGGGAGAGCGTGGAGATCATCGACGTGGAGGACGTGCCGCTCCAGTACTACCCCGGCAACACCTGCCGGGTGAAGGTCAAGGCCGCCGGCGATCTGGCCTGAGACACTGTGCCGGCGGGCGGCCTTGGCCTGCCGGCGGTATGGCGGTCAGACAAACGCCGCGTCTTTCCCGGAAGCGCTCCCATATACAAGAAAACATCCCGTCCCGGCGGTTCTCACGCCTGGGACGGGATGCTTTTGTTCAAAGGGTGTGGGTCTTGCGGACGGCGCGCCGGCCTTCACGTGCCGGGCGCCGTATCCCTGGATTTCTGGATCTGATCTTTCAGGGAGCGCTGACCGTCCAAAATCCGCTTCCGTGCCTCCGCCCCGGGGAGGGGAACGGAGAAGCGGTATCCCTGGAAGGCGTCGCAGTGCAGCCGCCGCAACATGGAGATCTGGCTCTCGTCCTCCACGCCCTCCGCCAGGATGGTGAGGCCCATGCGGTGTCCGGCTTCCACCATGGAGTGGAGGATGATCTTTCCCTTTTCTGTCCGCATGTTGTCCACCAGCTCCTTGTCCAGCTTCAAACCGTCCATGGGATAGTCCTGCAGATCGTGGAAAGAGGAAAAGCCTACGCCAAAATCATCAAAAATCACGCGGATGCCGAACCGCCGGACCGCCTGTATGTTCCGGAGCATCTGCTCGTTCTCCGTATGCGTCAGAGACTGGCTCTCCGTCACCTCCAGGATCAGGAGCTTCCGGAGGAATGTGTGGCGCCGGACCACCTGGATGCACCGCCCCACGAAGTCCGGGGCGGCGAAGGTCTTGCGGGCAAAGTTGCAGGAGAGGAAGAAGTCCCGGACATTCTGACGGTCCAAGTCCTCCAGAAAGGCGCAGGTGTTCTCCAGTCCGCAGAAATCCAGCTCCTCAATCAGTCCGGTTTCCTCCAGCAGCGGGATATACCGCGCCGGATTCAAAAGGCCCAGCTGGGGGTGGTACCAGCGGGAAAGCGCCTCGCCGCCCACCACGTGGAAGGAGTCGGCGCTCACGAAGAACTGGAGATACAACTGAAATTCATGCCGCTCCACCGCCTTGGAAAAATCGTCCAGCAGTTTCCAGCGCTCGCGGCAGTCCCTGCACTGGTCCGTGCCGCACAGGCGGATGCTCTGCCCCTCCAAACAGGCGGACTGGGCACACTGCGTGGCGTGGAAGAGGGCGTGGTCGAAATCGCTGAACTCCACGGACAGCGGGTATACGCCTGCCGCCGCGTCCTGGGGGCGCAGCCCCTCGGCAAACACGCCGCGGATCTGGGCCAGCACGCCGCCTGCCCACTGCAGCGCCTGCTGAGGCTCCGGGCCGCGCTTGAGCAGCAGGAGATCCGAGCCCCGGCGGGCGGGGACGTCCGAAGCCTCCGCCGCCTGGCGGAGCACCTGCGCGCCATGGAGGAGCAGCGCTTTGGCCCGATCGTATCCCCACAGCCGCCCGATCTGGTCCAGGTCCAGATGGAAGCACACCAGACTGTAAGACCCCCGGCTCTGGTCCTTGGCGATGCGGGAGAAGCGCGCCTCCAGCGCCTCCACAGTCCCCAGACCTGTCTCCGGGTCTGTCTGTTCCTGCTCTTCCCACCGCCGTTTCTCCCGCCGGAGGCGAAGCAGGGAGATCACCAGCGCAATCAGCAGAGAGAGCGTCACCAGGCCGGCGCCCACCAGCGCGCCCACCGGCAGGCGGGCGGGCGGCTCCTCACCGGCGGCCTGCAAAACGGCGCCGGTCCACTGGGCCTGGGTTACTCGGGCGGCGTACGCCCGGAGATCCGACTGAAACGGACTGGGGGAGACATGCGTCAGAAAAAGCGCGTAGGCGGTTTCCTCCCCGTTCTCCTCGCCGGTGAAGAGGAGCACCGGCTCTCCCTCAGTATGGGAAAAGCGGTCCCCCGCCTCGCAGCCGGAGATGAGATCCACCTGCTGATGCTCCGCAAGCTCCTCCCGGCGATCCTCCGCGCCCGGCTGCAAATAGCGCAGGTCATATCCGGATTCCCGGGCAAAGGCGGCCAGAAACTCCGGAATCACGCCCTGATAGGTCTGGGTCTGCCCATCGTAGTATTCCATTGGATAGGAATCCGGATTCCCGGCCACATAGATGATCGCTCCGTCTCGCTGCAAGGCATGCCCCTCTTTTCTCACTGGAACAGTGTCAGATTCCCTGTGGGCGCCGCCTCAAACAGTTCCTCCGCCTGCTGTTCGATTTCTTCCGCCTGTTCTTCCATGCTCCCCAGAGCGGTCTGGATCGCCTTCCGCAGCTCCGCCACCTTCTCCCGGTAGCCGGCCAGCTCCGCCAGATCCAGCTCCAGGGCGTGCCGGACCGTGTCCCGGGCAGCCTCCTCCTGGGCGCGGCTCTCCGCCTTCAGCGCCTCCGCGCTGGCCCGGGCGTCCAAAATCGCCTGGGAGATGTGGTCCTGCTGCTCCCGCAGGCGCTCCACTTCCTCCTTGAGCGACCGGTTCTCCTGCTCCAGCTCCTGAATGCGGACCTGGGCCTGCCGGTCTGTCCGCTCCAGCAGGGCTTCCTTCTCCTTGATGCTCCGGCTGAATGTCTCCTCCTGTTCCGTGATATACCGAAACACCGCGTCTTTCTGGTAGCCCCAAAAGCCCTTTTTCAATTCCTCCAGCCGCATATTGCCGGCACCTCCTTTGATTGGATCTATTTGATTTGAATTTTCTGACGCTCAATATGTCCCCAGGTGTGCTTCTTCTTCCGATAGCCGATGAGGGCGGTCATCCGTATCCAGGCCATGACGAACCGCAGGCAGGACACCTCCACCACACACAGTCCCACCGCCTTGAGCACATCCGAGGGATAGAGCTTCAGGTCGATGGTGTGGATGCGGGCAAAAAAGGCCGTCAGGGACAGCAGGGCGGTGTAGACCACATAGATCCCGAAAAAGAGGATCATGAATGGGACGTTGATCAGGTCCACCGCGAAAGCCAGCAGGGTGGTGAGGACCCCGAAGACCTCGATATAGGGGGAAAACAGCTCGTAGAGCAGGAAGTAGAAATAGGAGATGAAGCTCACCGCCCCGTACTTGGGGTTTGCCATGATATTCTTGTACTTCGTCATGCTCTGGAACAGCCCGATGTGCCATCTCCGCCGCTGGCGGCACAGATCGCCCAATTTCTCCGGCACCTGGGTCCAGCACACCGCGTCGGTTACGTAGCGGATGCGGTAGCGCCGCCCGTTTTCCCGGCAGTACACATGGAGCTTTACCGCCAGCTCCATGTCCTCGCCCATGGTGGTGGTATCGTAGCCGCCGGCGGCAATGACCACGCTCTTGAGGAACAGGCCGAAGGCACCGGATATGATGATATTTCCGTTGAACCGGTCGAAGAGGATGCGGGAGGCCAGGAAGGAGCGGTCGTACTCCAGCACCTGCATACAGGCCAGCAGCTTCCGGGGCATCCGGTAGCGCTTCACCCGCCCGTTCTCGATCTCCGCCCCGTTGCAGGGCCGCACCGTGCCGCCCACCGCCACCACGCTGGAGTCCTCCAGCACCGGGCGCACGATCTTCTCCAGGGAGTCGTATTGGAGGACGGAGTCCGCGTCCAGGCAGAGAAAGTAGGGGTAACTGGAGACGTTGATGCCCATATTCAGGGCGTCCGCCTTGCCGCCGTTCTTCTTGCGCACCAGGGTGATGGGCACCTTGTAGGCCCGGGTTTCGTAGATCTCCTCCTCCGGCTGGCAGGGGATGCGGCGCTGGATGGGCCGCTCGATTTTCCACATGTGAAAGGCGTCCCGCAGCACCTGGGTGGTGTTGTCGGTGGAGCCGTCGTCCACCACCACGATCTCATAGAGCTTGTAGTCCAGCGTCAGCAGGGAGCGGATGGTGGCCTCGATGGTCACCTCCTCGTTGTGGGCGGGCACCAGAACGGAGACGGGCACATAGTAGTCGTTGGACAGCTCGTTTTTCAGCCGGTTGCGCCGCTTGGCGGCGTAGAGGTCCGAGGAACCCACGGCCACCGAGAGGAAGAGAAAGCTGGAGTAGAGGATCATATACAGGATGAAGAAGCACTCCACACACAGCAGGAACAGCTGGATAAAATCTCTCATACGCCCACAGGCGCCTCCTCTCTCTCCTCGTTGTACCCGGCCGCGGCCCTTTCCGCCGCCGCCTGCTCCAGCTGCTTGGCCTTCAGACGGTAGGTGAGCATCTCCCGGGCGTATCGGTCGTCGCCGCTGAGCACCCGGAGCATCTCCTCATAGGTGAGGCCGTGGGCCTCCAGACTGGCGGAGGCGTTGTTCCGGATGTACCAGTTGGAGCTGTTCATGGCCCGCAGCAACGCGTCCACCACATCTTTCCCGTCATACCTGGCCAGCGCCGTGGCGCTGATGGCCGCGTACTCCCAGCGGGTGGGGTCCCGGTCCTCCAAAAATTCCAAAAGCAGCGCCCGGGCCTGGGGAGAGGGATATTTCCCAAAATACCGGATGGCCGCCAGACGCAGCTCCTTGTCCTGGCGGGAATCCTCCAGGATCTCCAGCATGCGGCCGCAGTAATCTCCGCTCTGAAAGCGTATGTAATCCAGCACCGCGCGCTGGATGGGGAGGGAGAACCGCTCCAGCCGGGCCCAGAGGAGCTCGATCAGCGCGTCCGCGTCCCCGGTGTAGGCCAGGAGCGCCTCAGTGACCACCTTCTCATGGATCTGGCTCTCCTGGCCGTTGCCCAGCTCCACGAGGGCGTCGATCAGAATGGACGGGCTTCCGAAGCTGCACAGGGCCTTGAGGGCGTTGATCTTGCAGTACAGGCTGTCCTTCTGCAGATAGGAGAGGACCACCTGCTGGAAGGGGTCGGTGTCCATGTGGCGGCGGAGCCGGTGCTTGGCCAGAAAGTAGCAGTAGTAAGCCGCCTGGGTGTTTTCCCGCTTCAGATAGACCGTGGCCAGGTACAGAAACACCGGCTGGAGCTGCCGGATATAGGACTGGCATGCCGCGTCTTGTTCGTCCAGCTTCTCCATCAGCTGGTCAAAGGCCAGAAGGCCGTTGATGTGGGAGAGGCGGCGGCGCATCCAGGTCAGGTGACTGACCTGGATCGGATGGGACGTCCCATCCGAAGCGTCTCTGATCCGCTCCAGATGGTTTTCCACCTGGCGCCGCAGCCGCCGCGTCCGCTTTGCCAGGCGGTGATCGTCTGAACGCAGGTGCAGCCCGTAGAGCAGGTTGAACACCAGCATGCTCAGGCACACCAGACCGTAGCCGTATAGCAGGAATTCCGCGCCCACGGCGCGCACCTCCTCTCCGGGCCGCCGGACGCTCAGCCGTCCAGACCTGCCCAGTACTCTTGCAGGATGAAATAGGATTTTTTGAGCCGCTCGTGATAGGTCACCGTTTTGCCCCAGCCCTCCAGAGGGAGGGCGGCCATGGGAATGCGGTACTCGTTCCCCTCTCCCAGGCTGAGGCCCACCCACATCTCGTCGATGTGGATGTACTCCACACCGTAGTGCTCATAGTAGTCGTCGTGGATCATCATCTCCGAGGGATTGGCGAAGTTCAGCAGCTGCCAGGGGATGCGGATCTCCACCCCGTCCTCCGTAAACATATAGTCGGCCAGGGAGTCGAAGTCCGCCGCCTCGGGGTTGGCGTTGCCGTAGCGGAGCTTGCCTGTCTCATAGACCTCCGCGCTGGCCTCCCAGTTTCCGGTCAGCAGCGGTGTGGCGGTCTGAAGCATCAGATCGATATACTGAAACTCCGGGGTGTCCGGGGCGGGGACGTCCAGATAGGGGTCCTGATCCTCCGTCTCGTGCATGAACATGGCCCGCAGGACTTCGTACCGCTTCTGCACCACCACCCGGCTGTTGTCCGTTCCATCAATGCGGATAACAAAGTCGCAGGGCCGCTCAAAGGTCAGGCCGTAGTTCTCGCAGTAGGTGCTCCCCGTCTTGGGGGTGGTGTCGATGGGGATGTAAAGGGGGCCCGCCTCCGGGTCAAAGCCCTGGGCGTAGAAGTAGAGGAATTTCTCGTCGTACTTCATGGACAAAGTGCCCTGGTCCGTCTCCAGCACCACGTCCTCCCGCGTCCACTCGGAGGAATCCCCGTCCACATAGCAGACGCTCTCCTCCTCACCGGGATCGAAGGTCAAAAGGCCGAAGTACTGCTCGTTGGTCTGGTAGTCGCTCCAATAGGGGGTGTTGTCCAGGTCCACATTGGCCATGGTGTTCCAGGTGCGCTTGAACCACTCATCCTGCCAGGTGAACGCGCAGCTGCCCGCGCTGCCCGCGGCCATGATGTCCTCATAGCAGTCGATGAGGGCCTGCCCCTGTTCCTGCTCGGTCATGTGGCCCTGGTTGCGGCCTGTGCTGATGTCCCGCTGGGCCATGCCCCGGCCGGTGGACACGCCGTACTCGGAGATGACCACCGGGATCGTGTGGTAGTCATTGAGCAGCTTCAGATAGGCGTAGTATGTATTGACCCGGCCGCTGCTGTCGTAAAAATCTGTCTGCGTGTCACCGGTCAGGACCTCCTCCACCGGAACGCCCTGGGAGACGGGCATATCGCTGATGTCGTCCTCCTCAAACACCTCCATAGGGTTGAGGACATAATACAGGTAGTCCGGGTAATAGGGGTACACATGGTAGGAGGCAAAGTAGCCGGAGAGAAACGCGTCGGTGGTCTGGATGTGCTCCACATCCACCTGGGCGCACTTCATGAAAAAGTTGGTGATCTCCACCGGATAGAGAAACGGGTCGGTGGTGGGCCAGTTGGAGAAGGCCACCAGCCTCTGCTGCCGGTAGCGGCTTGTCTCGTACTCGATGATGTGATCCCCCACCTGGGCCAGCATGGCCTCAAAGGGGGTGGCGTCGGCGGTGGTGACCATATAGGTGCCCTGATAGGAGGTGCGCTCCGGGTACTTGTGGTTGGTGTAGGCCACCGTCACGTCCTCCCACTCCACGCCCAGGATATAGCCGATGACCCAGTCTGACACGTCCTTCCGGTAGCTGCCCGACCCCAGCCCCCGGCCCAGAGAGAGGTTTTTCTTCCCGTGGAGAATGTCCACCAGGGTCTGGCTGTCCTCCAGCAGGGTCTGGAGGAAGTCGTCGTCATAGGCGTCCCGGTGGGAGAACTGGGTGTAGTCGTTGACCCACACCCCGTGGATGAGCCACAGGGGCTCCTCTCCCGCCGCCTCCCGGGCGGTGTTGTAGGTATAAACGGCGTTATAGAAGTCGTCCTGGAGGATGGTATAGACCCGGATGGTGTTGGCCCCCAGCTCCTGGATCTGCGCGAACCACCGCAGGTAGGTTTCCTCGTCAATGGCGTAGTCCGTGGCCCACTCCCCGGGGAGCCCAACGCCCATATTGACGCCCCGGATCTCAAAGGGCTCATACACCCCGTCCCGCTCCATGTAGATGGTGTCCTCGTCGGTTTTCATAAAGGTGGTCACGGGATCATCGGAGTGTACGGCCACATAGAACCCCATGTGGTAGTAGGCGTAGTATCCGGCAAAGAGGAGCGCGACCACGATGCTGGCTGCCAGAATAAATTTTTTCATCGCGGGGTCCTCCTCCCAGTCTCAGTGGTTGTATTTCTTGTTTTTGGAGGGATGTCCGTACTGCCGGAGAATGTCGATATGCTCATCCATCCACTCGCCCCGCTCCGCGATAAAGTCCTTCATCTGCTCCACCGCCGCGTCGAAGTCCTCCGGGTTCCGGCTGTCGGGGTTCAGCGGGCGGTACTCCTCGAAGGTATAGCCCCAGACGGTAAAGTTCCGGTCGATGGCCGACCCGAGGTAGGCGATGGTTTCGTCAATATAGTTCGTCAGATACGCGTCGCTCAGCCAGTTCCTGCGCAGCTCGTGGTAGCGGCGGATGATCTCCTCCACAAACTCCTCGTCCCGGATGAGCATAAAATACCAGACGTTGTTTTGCAATTCAAAGTGGTGGGGCTGGGTGGTGAGGTCGGCGTAGTTCTCGCAGGCGGAGTTGAAATCCCAGATGCAGAACCGGTACTTTCCGCCGATGTCCTTGTAGAGGTAGGTGGACAGGGTGCCCGCGTCGTAGTTGCAGGAGAGCTCATTGATAATGAAGTAGTCCACGAAGGAGGACACATCCACCCAGGTCTGGTACCCGTAGAACTCAGAGTCGTAGTCAAAGGAGTACAGGGCCTTTTCAAAATCTGACAAATCCTGCTCGATGGCGCCGGCCATCTCCTCTGTCAGCGCGCCGCTGCGGGGGTAGACAATGTTGACC
>CALXDE010000020.1 GCA_944386965.1 uncultured Oscillospiraceae bacterium | reverse complement strand
CTTTGAGAGAGAAGCTTTCTTCCGTGGGGATCGACAATGATCTAGCGCCTGCATGGTATCCAGAAGGCTTCACATGCAGGGAGCCGGAAATAATGACTTCGCGTATGTTACGTTGCTTACCTTAAATGCAAGTGGCCCTGATGACTTATTTCTTACTGTGGACATTATCAAATACGCTTCCCCTCAGCTGCTGTCAAGAGTCACTTTTGAAAAGGATGCCAGTGATATTGAATATTATTCAAATTCCAAGAAAGATTTTTACATACTGTCAAATCTGAATACGATTACTTCAGTCTGGTCTGATGGGGTGTTGGTGCAGCAAATTACCGGAAATATATCGAGAGATGACATAAAGAAAATGATTGATTCAATCGGTGGTGGCATAAGCTGAAATGTGACCTTGTATCGTTACCCTGTTTGAAATGATTATTTTGCGTTGGCGCTGGCTGTGGAAGCCGTACAGCTGTTGTATCTATCTTATGGGTTAGCTGAATTTGTATCTGCAACTTTAGGGGGCGCGGAGGTGACCTCGCCGCCTCGTGACTTTATGGTATAAAGAAAACCACTCGCTGGGCGAGTGGTTTTCTTTATACCATAAAGTTGGAACAAGCGAGGCAGAGCCTGCTCCTTGCGGGTAAGCGGGTTCGATTTGGAAGCGAGGAGCAGCAGAATGAGCGTGCGATGAGTTTTACAATGAAATGAAAAAGCTCGCCGCAAGCGATATGTCGCTTGCGGCGAGCTGGTGCCGGTAGTCGGACTCGAACCGACACGATGTTGCCACCAACGGATTTTGAGTCCGTCACGTCTACCAATTCCATCATACCGGCAGATACGCTCCTTATTATACATGACCGCCGCGGGCTTGGCAAGGGGCGGAGAGGAAAATGTGAAAATACCGTACCATTTTGTTGGCAGGTGTGGTATGATATATTCTGTATCGACCCATTCCCACAAAGGGGTGATCCTGTGAAGCGATTCAGACTGCTCCTGGCGGTGGGGGCCCTGCTCCTGCTGGCGGGCTGTTTTTCCCAGTCGGCGGACGATCTGTATGCCCAGCCCAAGGCCCCCGACGACTATTTGAAGCTGGACGAGAAGATCAATGAGGTGCTCAACGCCGGCGGCGAATATGCCGCCCCCCTTACCGGAGAGCTGACCCAGAAGGTGCAGCTCCAGGACCTGGACGGGGACGGGGTGCAGGAGGCCATCGCCTTTTTCCGTGTGGCCTCTGACGAGCGGCAGCTGAAGATATGCATCTATCGAAAGGTGGGAGAGGACTACCAGCTGGCCGCCACCATCGAGAGCGCCGGAACGGCCATCAATGTGGTGGGCTACTGGGACCTGGACGGCGTCACCGGCAAGGAGATCGTGGTGGGCTGGCAGCAGAGCGACCGGCTCTATTCCCTGGCGGCCTACTCCATCCACAACGACCAGGTGCTGGAACTTATGCGCACGGAATATGCCGCCTACCAGGTCTGCGACCTGGACCAGGACGAGGTGGACGAGATCGTGGTCCTCCACACCGGCACGGGGGAGGGGGCCAACCGCGCGGAGCTGTATGATTTCCGGGAGGGCGTGATGGAGGTGGTCTCCTCTGCGCCCCTGTCCCGCAGCGTCACCGGCCTGACCGAGGGCGGCGTGCGCACCGGCCTGCTCCGGGGCGGGGTGCCCGCCGTCTTCGTGGACGCGGCTTATTCCTCCGCCGGCTACGCCCCGGGGGAGGAGCTGGGGGCCTTCGGCATGTCCTCTTACAGCGGAGACGGGCAGATCACCGATATCTTCGCCTGGAAGGACGGGGCGCTGCAGAACATCACGCTGGACCCGGCCACCGGCGAGAGCGATTCGACCATCCGCTGGTATACGGCGGTGTCCGCCCGGGACATCAACCGGGACGGGATCCTGGAGCTGCCCGACCCCTACGCCCTGCCCGACCCCACCAGCTCCAGCATTGCGGTGAACTTCTGGGCCATCCGCTGGATGCAGTACGACATTGACGGCAGCGCCGAGCTGGTGTACACCACCTATTACAATGACCGGGACGGCTGGTATTTCATTTTGCCGGAGAACTGGGAGGGCAAGATCACCGTCTCCCGCAGCGATGTAGCCGGCGGGGAGCGGGCGGTCATCTTCTCCTATTGGGAACAGGACAGCGAGGCTGATCCCCAGCCCTTCCTGGCCATCTATGCCCTCAGCGGAGACAACCGATATATGCGGGCCAACCTCACCGGACGCTTCCGCCTGATGCCGGAGGGGGCGGGGGACGATGTGATCTACGCCGCCCGCCTGATCCAGAACGGCTGGGACTGCGGACTGGACGAGGAGGGGGTGCGGGCCAATTTCGCCCTTATTACCAGCGAATTGACCTACAGCAGTTGAGAAGGAGGCAGCCCAAATGAAAAAAGTGCTCGTGCTGGAGGATGAGGCCAACATCCGCAGCTTTGTGGTCATCAATCTGAAACGGGCGGGGTACGAGGCCATCGAGGCCGAGACCGGCGAGGAGGCCCTGGCCCAGCTCAAGCGCAACCCGGATATCAAGGTGGCGCTGCTGGACATCATGCTGCCCGACATGGACGGGTTCGAGGTGTGCCGCCGGATCCGGGCCACCGACAATCAGATCGGCATCATCATGCTCACCGCCCGTACCC
>CALXDE010000019.1 GCA_944386965.1 uncultured Oscillospiraceae bacterium | reverse complement strand
ATAGTGGGCGTAGAACCATCGCATGAAATCTGTCATTGTAAATCGCTCCTTTACGCACAATTGACCGTTGTTGCATCATCTTATCACGGTCATATGTGCGTGTCAAGCCATTGGGAGAAATTTTATGGAAAAATTGGCTGAAAATCTTGTTTCTCTCCGCAAAATGCGGCACCTTTCGCAAAACGCTGTGGCGGAAGCCGTCCACGTTGGCATCCGTGCGTACCAGAACTACGAGTACGGCACAAGAATCCCGCCACTGCCGACGTTGGTGGCGCTGGCCGATCTGTTCGACGTCTCGCTGGACGAGCTGGTAGGGCGGGAGCGTTGAGCCCTTCTCCCGGGATGTCCCGGGGCAATTCTGGCAGCTGGGGGTGGCCCTGCTGCTGATTCTGCGCAGAGCAAAGAGGTCACGGAACCATGGTCTTTTCCAGTTACACGTTTCTGTTTTATTTCCTGCCGCCCCTGCTGGCGCTGTACTACCTGATCCCCCGGCGGGCCCTCGGCCTGCGGAATCTGGTGCTGCTGGCCTTCAGCCTGTTTTTCTACTTCGCCGGCGGGCCGGAGCACCTGCCCCTGATGCTCCTCTCCATCGCCATCAACTACGCCGGGGGCCTCCTGTGCGCCAAGCCCCGCCGCTGGGCCCTGGTCCTCACCATGGCGCTGAACCTGGGGCTTCTGGGGTGGTTCAAGTACGCGGGGTTTGTGGGGGAGAACCTCCACGCCCTGGGCCTCCCCATCCCGGTGCCGGAGGTGGTGCTGCCCATCGGCATCTCCTTCTTCACCTTCCAGGGCATGAGCTACGTCATCGACGTCTACCGCGGCGACACCCCGGCGGCCAGGAACCCCCTCCAGGTGGCCCTGTACATCTCCCTCTTTCCCCAGCTGGTGGCGGGACCCATCGTCCGGTACACCACCGTGGCGGAGGAGCTGGTGAGCCGGCGGGAGAATTTTGACGACTTTGCCGCCGGGGCCCTCCGCTTCTCCTTCGGCCTGGGGAAAAAGATGCTCCTGGCCAACAACCTCTCCCTCATGGCGGACGAGGCCTTCTCCACCGCCCCCATCGGGGCCGCGGCGGCCTGGCTGGGGGCGCTGGCCTACACCGGTCAGATCTACTTCGACTTCTCCGGGTACAGCGACATGGCCATCGGCCTGGGCAGAATGTTCGGCTTCCACTTCGAGGAGAACTTCCGCTACCCCTATGTGTCCCAGTCCGTCACCGAGTTCTGGCGGCGCTGGCACATGTCCCTGTCCGGGTGGTTCCGGGACTATGTCTACATCCCCCTGGGGGGCAGCCGGTGCGGAAGGGGGAAGCAGGTGCGCAACATCCTCCTGGTCTGGACCCTCACGGGGCTCTGGCACGGGGCGGCCTGGAACTTCCTGCTGTGGGGCTTTTACTTCGGCATCCTCCTGCTGGGGGAGAAGTTCTGGTGGGGAACGGCCCTCCAGCGCGCCCCCTCCCCCCTGCGCCACCTGTACGCCATGGTCATCGTGGTGCTGGGGTGGGTGCTGTTTCGCTGCGAGGGGCTCTCCGCGGTGGGCAGCTATCTGGGCGCCATGCTGGGCCTCTCCGGCGCCGGAACAGGCCAGGCGGTCTACTTCCTCCGGGAGTACGGGGTGTTCCTCCTCCTCGGCGCCATCGCCTCCCTGCCGGTGCGGGACGCTCTGGCGGACGCCCTCTCCCGCCGGGGGGCGGAGAAAACCCTCCGCTGGGGCGCCGCCCTGCTGGGACTTGGGGTGCTGGGGCTCTCCTTTTTGCAGCTCATCAGCTCCACCGCCAACCCCTTCATCTACTACCGCTTTTAAGGAGGAGCCGCCATGAAACGCGCTCCGCAGATCTTCTTCACCGCCTGCTTCTGCCTGTTTCTCCTGGGCGTCTGCGCTCTCACGGCGCTGCTGCCCAAGGAAAGCGGCTCCTTCTATGAGAACCGCTCCCTGGCCGCCTTTCCGGAGCTCTCGGCGGAGAGCGTCCGCTCCGGGTCGTTCTTCACGGACCTGGAGACGTACCTCACCGACCATGTGCCCCTGCGCAGCTATTTCCTCAAGCTCACCACCCTCCTGCGCCTGGACGTCCTCCACCAGAGCGTGGTCAGCGACGTCATCGACGGGGAGGAGGTGCTCCTGGGCTTCCACGGCTACAGCCAGTGGGACACCGGGTATCTCCTGCCCTCGGCCCAGGAGGCGGCCAAGGCCATCCTCCCCTGGCAGCAGGCCGCTTCCGGCTACGGCGGACAGGTCTACTACCTGGGGGTGCCGGAGCAGTACAGCTACTTCCAGGACCGCTATCCGGCGTACATGGAAAACCGCGCCTGGCTCTATCCCGGCACGGAGGCGGCCATGCAGGCCGCCCTGGGCGAGGCCAATATCCCCTTTCTCTCCCTGTATGACGCCTATCGCGCGGAGGGGTGCCCGGAGGACTACTACTTCGCCACCGACCACCACTACACCATCTACGGCGCCCTGAAGGCCGCCCAGGTGCTGCTGGAGGGCGTCAACGCGGGGGAGGGCTGGGACCTGTATGTCCCGGCGGCGGAGGATCTGACCTTTGCGGAGCTCCCCAACCCCTTCCTGGGGTCCCGGAACCGGAAGCTCTTCGCCCTGCGGTATCTGGACGACCGCCTCACCACCGCCCGCTACACCGACCCCATCCCCTTCACCCGCAGCGACAACGGCGCGCCCTCGGACCCCTCCCTGCTGGTATTGCCGGAGACGGAGGAGGAGGTCATCACCTACTCGGTGTTCATGGGGGGCGACATCGGGGAGACGGTCATCGACACGAACCGGGAGGACCTGCCCACAGCCCTGCTCATCGGGGAGTCCTACACCAACGCCCTGGAGACGCTGCTCTACGCCTCCTTTGACGAGCTCCACGCCATCGATCCCCGGAGCTTTCAGGGGGAGAGCGGCGGGGCGGATCTCATCGGCGACATCACCGCGTATATTGCGGATCTGCAGCCCGACGTGGTCATCGTCATGCGGGACAACTCCGCCTACTTCAAGACCATCGGGGGATAAAACACATCCGCCGGAGAGGGAACCCTCTCCGGCGGATGTGTTTCTTGTCCGGGTCCGGCGCGTCACGCCTCCCGGGAGGCCAGATCCTCAAAGCTCTCCCGGCGCACGGCCACATAGTCCCGCTCCCCGTCCACCATGACGATGGGCGGCCGGGGAATGGAGTTGTAGTTGGAGGACATAGCGTAGTTATAGGCCCCGGTGGTGCACACCGCCAGGATATCCCCCCGGTGGGGCGTGGGCAGGGCCACGTTCTCCTGGATCATATCCCCGCTCTCGCAGCACCGCCCCCCCACGGTGCAGGGGAAGTCCTTCTCCGCATCCATCCGGTTGGCCAGATACACCGTGTAGGAGGAGCGGTACAGGGCGTACCGGGGGTTGTCGGTCATGCCCCCGTCAATGGCCACATAGTTGCGGTAGCCGGGGATGCGCTTGGTGGACTGAACGGTGTACAGGGTCATCCCCGCGTCCGCCACGATGCTCCGGCCCGGCTCCATGAGCACCATGGGCTCTCTGAGCCCCAAAGCGGCGCTCCCCTCCCGGATGTGGCGGGCCACGGTGGAGAGCTCATAGCCGATGTCCATGGTGGGGTCCTGCTCGGTGTAGCGCACGCCGTATCCGCCCCCCAGGTTCAGCATCTCCGCCTCGTAGCCCAGCCGCTCCTTCATCTCCGCCAGGAAGCGGAGCATGATGTCCGCGGTGTCGTAGAACACGGTGCTCACAAACACCTGGGAGCCCACGTGGGCGTGGACGCCCATCAGGCGCACATGCGCCAGGGAGAGGGCCTGGCGGGCAAAGGAGAGGGCCTGCCCCGTCTCAATGGGGATGCCGAACTTGCTGTCCACCTTGCCGGTGGAGACGGCCTCAAAGGTGTGGGGATCGATGCCCGGCGTCACCCGCAGCAGGATCTTCTGCTCCATCCCCCGCGCCCCGGCCTCCCGGTCCACCGCCAGCAGCTCGTCGGGGTTGTCCACCACAAAATATCCCACGCCGCAGTCCATGGCGAAGCGGATGTCGGCGTCGGTCTTGGCGTTGCCGTGGAAAAAGACCTTGTCCATGGGGAATCCGGCGCTCCTGGCCAGATACAGCTCCCCGGGAGACACCACGTCCGTGCCCAGGCCCTCCTCCGCCACGATCTCATAGAGCCGCTTGCAGGACAGGGCCTTGCTGGCGTAGAGCGGCAGGGCCCGGGCAAAGTGCCGGTCCATGTTCTCCTTGTACACCCGGCAGTTGTGCCGGATGCGCTGCTCGTCCATCAAATACAGCGGCGTGCCGTACTTCTCCGCCAGGGCCACCGTGTCCCGGCCGGCGAAGGTCAGACGGCCGTTGGCCGTGCCCAAATTGCTGCAAATCATAGGGGTCCCTCCTCTGTCGCCCAAAAATCCTGCCGCCATTTTACCACGTTTTCCCCCAGGACGAAACAAAAAATTCACCCGCGGCGGCGATTTTTTTGCCCGCGCCCCCCTTCCGGACGGTGAGGCGAGAAAAAAGACGGAAAATTCATATTTTTCCCTTGACTTCCCGGAAGATCCCCGCTATAATAGTGTCTGCTGCTGAGGCGGCGGAAGACAATTGCATCTATGGAGTAGTATCGAAGCGGTCATAACGAGCACGATTGGAAATCGTGTGACGGTCAAAAGCCGTCCGAGGGTTCGAATCCCTCCTACTCCGCCAGAAAAAAGGCAAGCACCTGCGTAGCAGGTGCTTGCCTTTTATTGATTCATATGAGCCAGGAGGTCCAAAACACTCGCCTTCTGCTCGCCGGACAGCGTCGACCAGCGGTCCAACAGCAGCTGTTGTTCCGCAGTCAGGGAGACACAGGGGCCGTCCGCAAAAAATTGGCTGAGGGAAACTCCCAACCCCCTGCAAATCTGTTCCAGCGTGGGAACCGTCGGCAGGGTGCCCCGGGTGAACAGATTGGACACCGTGCTCTGCGGCAGTCCGGACTCCTTCGCCAAACGGTTGACTGTCCAACCCCGCTCCGCCATCAGCTCCTGGATGCGTTCCAAAATGTCCATCTCGCTCACCCTCTTTCGCAGTTATTGTAACGCTCAACTGAGTTGATTTGTATAACTAGTATGAGTTGCTATTTTTACTCAATTGAGTTATACTATTCCAAACAATAACCACAAGGAGGGCTGTACCGATGCCGCAAAGCCAATCTTCCAAAGAGCTTGACAAAATCTACGCAGCTTTTCGGGATTTTGTCGTCTGGAGTGAAGAGTTTGATGTTGTCCGCTCAGACAAAACCGGGTATCTCTACTGCTTGACGGATGATCTCTCAGACTGGGGCCACGTCCTGGATACGCCGGAGAAAATGCTGTCCTATCTGGCCGCGGAATTGGTCAGCGAGGTGGCCTTCTCCCATCCTGCCCTGGACAGGGCCGGCAACGCCCTGACAGACGAGGAAAAAGCGACCTGCCGCCTCCGTCTCTCCGCCATTCTGGACCAAATGTCCGGAGATACCGCCGCGTACCGGCAATTTTTATGGAAGTACCTGGAGGAGTACCGCTTCTAGCCGCTATCCGGCGCTCTCCAGCTCCCGCCGGAACAGGGCCGCGTTGCCCCGCAGCCGCTCATCCTCCGGCGAGAGGGCCAGGGCCGCCTCCGTCTCCCGGAGGGCCTCCGCCACCCGGCCCGTGCGGTAGTAGGCCATGGCGCGCAGGTCGTGGGGCAGGCTCCCCCAGGCGGAGGCCTCGCAGATATAGGTCCGGGGCCGCTCCCGGATGGCCAGGGCGCAGCCGGTGAAGTACAGCACCCCCTCCCAGTCCTCCTGTCCGTAGAGCAGCCAGCTCAGGTCCATGTACCCCTCCCGGAGGTGGGGGGCCTCCACGATGGCGCGGAGATACCAGTCCCTGGCCGCGGCGTCGTCCCCCTTCTCGTGGTAGGACCGGGCGATATAGCGCATGGAGGCCGCCCGCTCGTCCTTCCAGGCGGCCCTTGGCATCTGTAGGTGGCGCTTCAAGGTGGCGATACAGTCGTCCCAGCGGCCGTAGAACAGGTATTCCCGGCCCAGGTAGTGCATGTTCCGGTCGTCCTCCGGGTCCTCGGCCACCGACTGCTCCAGCAGGGGCAGGTACTGGCCCCGGGACTTCTCCGGGTCCGGGTGGTGGTCCAGCTGCACCCCCTCGGCCTGGACCTTCGGTCCCGGACGGCCCGGTCCCACCCAGCGCAGCACCTCGTGGACCGGGTGGGTCCAGCGCCAGCCGGCGCGGCTGTGGGCCTTCTCGATCCAGAACACCACGCCCTCGGTGCCGTCGGGGTGGAAGCTCCAGGTGTAGCGGTAGG
>CALXDE010000018.1 GCA_944386965.1 uncultured Oscillospiraceae bacterium | reverse complement strand
GCAAAGCGGAATCTCGGGATTCCCCTGAGAAACCCAAAAGCCCCCCGGGCCATCGGCCCGGGGGGCTTTCCCTGTTGTTTTACAGGAAGGCGATGTAGAAGTCATAGACCCGCATGGAATCGTTGGTCCCGGTGGACAGGGTCAGGCCGATCTGGGCGGAGAGGCTGCCGGTCCCGTTCCAGACGAACTCCCGCTCATAGCAGGTGTCGCCCCGCACGGAGGCGGTGTAGGCGCTGGTGACGCCCTGCATGGTCTGGCCGTTCAGGGTGGGGGTCACGTTGCCGGCGCTGTGGTGGACCCACATGCGGGCCTGGGTCCACTGGGCGTCCTGGAGGGCCCAGTTGGGGGAGAGCATGGTGCCGGTCTTCCCCGCGCCGGTGAGCACCAGATTCTGGTCCTGCACGGTGACGCCGCCGGTGAAGGTCAGGTCGGCGGTGTAGAGAAAGATCTGGCAGAGCAGGTGGTGGGAGGGCACGTTGACGTTATTCTTCCAGAGGCTCTGGGCGGCCAGACGTCCGGTGTAGTAGGCGGCGTTCCGGGCCGCCCGGTCCAGACGGCCCAGGGCCTCGTCCACCGTGCCGGTGATGCCGTTGAAGTCGTCCATCAGGACGCGGTCGGACTGGGCCCACACGGGCAGCTGATAATGTTGGGTATAGTTCATGCTGAAGATTCCTTTCTGTTGTCGAATTTTGTCGGGTTTTCGTATTTGTGTTTTCTTCGATGAAAAGCGGTGGCGCTTCTCATCGAAGAAAAAAGCCGGTACACCTATGGGGTGTACCGGCTTTGCGTTGTACGGTCCTGTGCAACAGAAAAGAAAACCGTCGCGGGACGGCCCGCCGCCTGCCCGCTCAGGCGGCAGATCCCTCACGGCTGGCTCTGGAGCAGATCCCGCAGCTCCGGGACCACGAATTCCGGCGCCTTTCCGGAAAAGAAGTCGTGGATGGCCTGGGCGCAGGCCACGGAGGCGCGGGCAGACGCCTCCTGGGTGGCTCCGCCGATGTGGGGCGCCACCAGGACGTTTTCCATCCCCAGCAGAGGGTGGTCCGGAGCGAAGGGCTCCTGTTCCAGCACATCCAGCCCCGCGCCGGCGATCTTTCCCTCCCGCAGCGCCTGGATCAGGGCGGCCTCGTCCACAATGGAGCCCCGGGCCGTGTTGATGAGATAGGCGGTCGGCTTCATCAGGGAGAACTCGCGCTCCCCCACGGAGTGGATGGTTTCCCTGGTGGCGGGGACGTGGAGGGAGACGTAGTCGCTGGAGCGGAAGAGGGCGTCCCGATCGTCCAGCATCTGAATATAGTCCGGCACATTCCGGGCAAAGGGGTCGTAGGCCAGCACCCGCATGCCGAAGCCGAACACCGCCTTTTGGGCCACCAGTCTGCCGATGTTCCCGGTCCCGATCAGCCCCAGGGTCTTGCCGTGGAGCTCGTTTTTGGGAATTTTCATCTTGGCGTAGAGGTAGTCCTCCCCGCAGTGCGCCATCACGGCCTTGAAGCGGCGGGAGCAGTAGAGCATGTAGAAGATGGCCAGTTCCGCCACCGAATTGGCGTTGGCGCCGCCGGCGGTGGCGACCAGCACCTTGTTGCGCCGGGCCGCCTCCAGATCCACGCCGTCATACCGTCATAACGCCGGTCAGGACCAGCAGGACGCAGGAGGTCATACCTACAACCCCCAGCGGCCACTTGCCCATCAGCAGGCCGATGCACAAAACCGCAAGGCAGAAGACGTTCGCAATCTGCGGGCCGGTCATGCTGCCGATAATTTCCAAAAACTCCATAATCTCTCTCCTTCCACAAATCGTCAAAAGTCTGTTCAGAATGCCTGGTCCCGGTAGACCAGGGCGCCCTCGCGCATGGTCAGCATGGTGCGGAGCATGGTTGTGCCTTTGAGAATTTCCGCCGTGGCGCCGCGGCCGGTGCCATATTCGATCTCGCGGTCCTCCTGCCGGAATACCGCGATGTCCGCGACGCCGTCCTCCGCCAGAAATCCCAGCTCGGGGCGGCCGATGATGCGGGCGGGGATTTGGGTCGTGCGCTCGATGATCTGCTCCAGCGTCAAGCCCATGTTCAGATATTTCGACATGATGTGCAGCAGATTGTAGGCGTTGGGGCGGCGGAAGAGTCCCATATTCGTCAGGTCGGTGCTGATCGTGTCGGGCAGGAAGCCCTCGGCGATGGCAGCCCGGGCGACCCGAAAGCTGAAGTGGGCGTTGGCGTTGGCGACGTCAAAGAGGACGCCCCGCTCCCGCGCGGCGCGGACAGCCGCGGAAACCCTGCCGTCCGGACCAAGGATGGTGCTGTGGGAGTCCTGATAGGCGTGCGTCACGATGTCTCCCGGCCGCAGCAGGTCGATCAGCTCGTCCAGCGGGCAGGGGGGATTGGTGATGTGGACCATCAGGGGCACATCCAGCTCCCCGGCCAGCTCCAGGGCCGCCTTCATCGGCTCCAGGCCCAGCTCCCCGACAATTTCCTGGCTCTGCCGGACCTTGAGGCCCAGCAGCTCCGTCCTTCCGTATTGCCGAAACAGCTCTCGAATCCGGCCGCGGTTGAAGCGGCCGGGCTCCAGGTTCTCCAAAAAGCTTCTGGTGGCAAGGCCGGTGGAGCAGACGTTCAAAAACGCGTACACGTTGACGTGGGTGCTGTATGCCCTGGTGCGCAGGATGGGATAGTTGCTGGCGCCGGCGCTGCCCGCATCCACCGCGGTGGTGACGCCGGAGGGGAAGCAGGCCGGCTCCGGATAGACGCCGATTTCGCTGAAGGGGCTCAGGTGCGCGTGGAAATCGATGAGTCCCGGCGTTACAACGCAGCCGGCGGCGTTGATGGTCATGCGGGCATCCGTCTCGGGAATCGTCCCGATCCGGGCGATGCGCCTGCCGGTGACGGCCACATCCCGAATGCCCTCCTTTCCGTCCCGGGCGCCCAGCAGACGCCCGCCCTTGATCAAATAGTCGTATCGTTCCTTTCCCATGGTTTCCTCCCAAACAGACAAGGCCGGTTGCGGCAGACGGTTTCTTCGCCGCAATCCTCTAGTTTTGACGATTTTCGCCCATTTCCGAGGGGGATATGCCGGGTGCGGGGCCGCCGCGTCAGGGGCGGTCAGGGGCGGTACAGGTCGTCGATGATCTCAAAGCCCTTTTCCGCCAGCGCCCGGTCCACCCAGCTGCGGTCAATGGTCCCCGCTCTGGTCTTTTCCAGCTTCGCCTCGTCGGTCGCCTGGAACTGCCTGGCGTCCTCCAGAATCGTGGCGGCATCCCTGCGGGGAATGCAGATCACGCCGTCCGGGTCTGCCAGGATGATGTCCCCGGGGTTGACGCTGACACCGCCGCAGGCGATGGGCACGTTGACCTCGCCCGGCCCCTCCTTGTAGGGGCCGCCCGGTGTTGTACCGGTGCAGTAGACGGGGAAATCCCATTTGCCGATTTCGTCAATGTCCCGGATGGGGCCGTCCAGGACAATGCCGGCCACCTTTTTGACATAGCGGAGGTAGGCCATCATCACCTCGCCGATCAGGGCGCGGGTCCCGTCCTCCTCATTGGAAACCACCAATACGTCGCCCTCGCTGCAGAAGTTCAGGGCCGCGTGGAGGGCCAGGTTGTCTCCCGCCCGGCATTTCACCGTGTAGGCCGGCCCGACCATCATCTGCGCTTTGGGCTGGCTCACCAGATGAATCCGCGGGTTCATCGCGCAGCTGCGGCCCATCACATCGGCGGTGTTGGAGGCCGGAATGGTCTTGAACTGTTCCATGATCCCGGCATCCGGCAGCTCCCGCCTCAGATAGATCCGTTTTCCCACAGACATGTGCTCTCCTCCTTCGTAGATTCTGTATAAATTTTTCTTGTGTTCACTCTGGCTTTATAGTAATATAGCACCAAGCAAAAGACAAACAGCGTTTTTTTGAATTTTCAACAAAAAAATTTTGTGGATGGTGTGAAATGGATCTGATCAGCCTGTACTACTTTTCGGAACTCGCCAAGGACCTGCATATGACTCGCACAGCCAACCGCCTGTTTATCTCCCAGCAGACGCTGAGCAACCACATCCAGCGCCTGGAGCGCTACTACCACGCCCGGCTGTTTCATCGAAAGCCGGCGCTCTCTCTGACCACCGCCGGCGAGGTCGTTCTGGGATTTGCCGAGGCGATCCTCAAGGAGAATACCAATCTGAGGGACATCCTCTCGGATCTGGAGCGGCAGGAGCGGGGGGTTCTCCGGTTTGGCGCCAGCCCCCTGCGGCTGAGTATGTGTCTGCCCGCGGTGCTCCCGGCCTTTACCGCGCGCTATCCCAATGTGTCGCTCCGGATCACGGACACTGTCGGTTCACAGCTGGAGCCGTTGGTACTGGACGGGTCCCTCGACTTTGCCATTACGCTCAACGAGGGCGACTCCCCCAAGCTGGTCTGCCATTCGATCATGGACGAGCGGGTCTACCTCTGTGTGGCGGACTCCCTGCTGACGTCCTGTTACGGCGGCCAGGCCGGCCCGCTGAAGAAAAAGGCGCTGGCGGGCGCCTGTCTGGAGGACTTTGCCGCCCTGCCCTTCTGCATCTTCGACAACCAGATGGGGTGGCGCGTCAATCGCTGCTTCGAGGAGGCCCGCGTGACGCCCCATGCCTACATTACGACCACCTATACCCAGATCGCCACCACCATCTGTTTTCAGCGCCTGGCCGCCTGCTTTTGTCCCCAGATGAGTTTGGCCACGCTGCGCCGGGAGATCCCGCCGGATATCAACATTTTCCCGCTCCTCTATAAGAACCGGCCGCTCACCCAGAGCCTGTCCCTGATCCGCCTGAAGGACCGCTACCTGTCCCACTACTCCAAGTTTTTCCTGGACCTGATTTTTCAGCAGTTCAGCGAGATCGAGCGCATCGATATGGAGCGCATCGTATAACCGGCCTTTGGACAAGGGACGATGAACTGCCAATCGGGCTGTGCAACATGCTGGCTCTCTGCGCAATATTATAGTATCTGCTTTATTTTTATTCACGAGCGCTTCAAAAATCAAAGTAGATACTTTATATTTTTTTGAACTTTCCCCGTCTAGTTTACCGAGATGTTCTAAAATTTACAGTGAATTATTGACAACAGAGACGACCTCCTATATACTTGCATTTATAAAGAAAATTTCTCAAACTTATTCATATGTTTAATAGTAATTATGGAAAATAAAGCAAATACTTTGAATTTTGATTTTCTTTTTCAGCTGCGGTGCCTCGACCGGAAACTGACGAGCACGCAGAAAAGGCTGCAGACGTACCTGTTGGACCACGCGGCGGATGTGGGCTATCTGTCTCTCAAGGAGCTGTCGGAGAATGCCCATGTCTCGGAGGTCAGCGTCCTCAACTTCTGCAGGCTCCTCGGGTTTGCCAACTATATCGACATGAGAGAACAATTCCGCAATCATACCCGCGCTATGATGCGGAACCTTTTTATAGAACCGCGGCCGGCGTCCTCCGCTCCGCGAAAGGCGGAGGACATCTTCCGCTATTGCGCTGTCATAGCGGAAAACCACAACCAGATGCTTCGGGAGATGCAGCTGGATCAACTGGCGCAGTGCGCGGAACTGCTGGCCCACTCCTCCAGCATCCTGGTGTTCGGCCACGACATGTCGAAGATCGCCGCCGACTACCTGACGAGCCGGTTCACATATCTGCACATCACCAGCCGCAGCGTGAACCTGGGGGACAACGACACCGTGCAGATGCTTCTGGCCGGCCTGCAGCCCTCAGACAGCGTGATCATCTTTTCATTTCCGCCGTACTACATGCCCGCCGGCGACGTGGCGGCCTATGTCCGCCACTGCGGCAGCAGTCTGATCACCATTGCCAACGGAGAGGATTCGCCGGTGGTGGCAGAGGGCGGGATCAACTTCCTGTGCAGGGCGCAGAATCCCTACTTTTTCAACTCCATGTCCGTGCCGCTCCATTTTTCGGAGATTCTGGCCTATGCGGTGGCCGCGGCCATGGGGAGAAAGAGTGAGGATATTGTCAACGGCATCAATGCCGTGGAGGACTATTTCCTTCACAACAAGCGATGAAGAGGATGGGAGAAACATGATTAAGGTCATAAAAAACGCGGACGTCTACGCGCCGGAGCACCTGGGAGCGCGGGATATTCTGATCTGTGATGAGAAGATCTGCGCCGTGGCCAAGGGGCTGGACATCGGTCCGCTCAACGGCCTGGCGGAGGTGATCGACCTCCATGGCGCGGCGGTGGGTCCCGGGTATATCGACGGGCATGTGCATGTCACCGGCGGCGGCGGGGAACAGGGCCCCGGTTCCCGGGTCCCCGAGTGCCGCGTATCCGAGCTGGTCAGCTGCGGCGTGACGACGGTCCTGGCCCTGCTGGGAACGGACTGCATTTCCCGCAGTCTGGAGAATGTCCTGGCCAAGACCCGGGCCCTGACGGAGGAGGGGATCAGCGCCTACATGCTCACGGGGTCCTATCGCATTCCCTCGCCCACGATGACCGGCAGCGTGATGCGGGACATTGTCCTGATCGACAAGGTCATCGGAACCAAGGTGGCCCTCTCCGACCACCGCAGCTCCGCACCCACCGTGGAGGAGCTGGCCAGACTGTTCTCCGAGGCAAGAGTCGGCGGCATGGTCGGCGGAAAGGCGGGACTGGCTGTTGTCCACATGGGAGCGGGGGCCACGGGTGTGGCGCCGCTGCTGAAGGCGGCGGAGATGAGTGACGCGCCTGTGAGCAAGATCCTCCCGACCCACTGCGGGCGCAACGACCGCGTCTTCCGGGACGCGGTCCAATACAGCCGCCACGGCGGCAACTTCGACCTGACGGCCAACGCGCCGGAGGAGGCCGCGAAGAACGGCGGCGCGGCGCGCTGGGTGAAAAAGGCGCTGGATCTGGGCGTGGATATCCGGCAGATCACCGTCAGCAGCGACGGCTACGGCAGCCAGCCCGTCTTCGACGAGCAGATGGAGTGCATCGGCATGACCTATTCCCGCTGCAGCACCGTGCACGACGAATTTTGCCGCATGGTGCGGGATGAGCAGATCCCCATGGAGCTGGCGCTGCGGACCATCACCAGCAACGTGGCCAGCCGCATGGGCCTGAGCGGCAGAAAGGGCGTCATCACACCGGGAGCCGACGCGGACCTGGTGGTGTGGGATGACGCGCTGGGGATCTCAAAAGTTTTTGCGAGGGGAAAGTTGGCATACAGTGAGAAGCGGCCCCTTTTGAAAGGAGGATTTGAGTAGACACGGCGGGCGCGGCACCTGCGGCCTTTGCGTGCGCGCGGGCCGGTATGGGAGCTTTTGTAAAGAGAAAGGACGTAATTGGATATGTGGCGATATATATTGAAACGGCTTCTGATGATCATTCCGGTGCTGATCGGCGTCACCTTCTTCGTCTACATGGTGCTGTCCCTGGCGCCAGGCGACCCGGTGCAGACGATCCTCGGCGACAAGGCAACGGAGGAGGCGCAGGAGCAGCTGCGCGAGGAGCTGGGGCTGGACAAGCCCATTCTGGTACAGTACGCGAATTACATGTGGGACGCGCTCCACGGCGACTTCGGCGACTCCTACAAGAATCAGGTGCCTGTGATGGAACAGGTGCTGGAGCGGTTCCCCAACACCCTGCTGATCGCGGTGGGGGCGATCCTGCTGGCGCTGGTCCTGGGCATTCCGGTGGGAATCCTGTCGGCCAAAAAGCAGTACAGCTTTTTGGATAACGCCTCCATGGTGGGGGCGCTGATCGGCGTGTCGATGCCGGCTTTCTGGATGGGACTGCTGCTGGTGATCGTGTTCTCCCTGAACCTGAAGCTGCTGCCGTCCTCGGGAATGAACACCGAGAGCCTGTTGGAGCTGCTGCGGAGCATCATTCTGCCGGTCATCGCGCTGTCGACCTATTCCCTGGCCATGATTGCCCGCATGACCCGCTCCTCCATGCTGGAGGTGATTCGGCAGGACTACATCAGCACCGCCCGCTCCAAGGGAATCTCGGAGATGCAGGTGACCACGAAGCACATGCTGAAAAACGCGATGATCCCGATCATCACCGCCGTGGGTCTGCAGTTCGGAACGCTGGTGGGCGGCTCGATCATGACGGAGACGATCTTTTCCTGGCCGGGGATCGGGCGGCTGATCGTGGAGTCCATCAAGTCGCGGGATATCCCCGTGGTGATGGGGTCGATTCTTTTCCTCTGTGTTGTATTCTCCCTGGTCAATCTATGCGTGGACCTGCTCTATGCATTTGTGGACCCACAGATCAAGGCGCAGTACAAGGGAAAGTGATGCGGACGGAGAGGAGAATGTGATCATGAGTAAACAAAGAAAAGCCGAGGCTGTGCTGAACATGCCCTATGAAAATCAGGTCATCAGGCAGCGCACCCTCTTCCAGGAGACTTGGATGCGCTTCAAGCGGAGCAAGACGGCCATGTTCGGCCTGTGCTTCCTGATGGTGCTGGTGGTAATCTCCGTTGCGACGCTGGTCATCGACTTTGCGACAAACAACGCCGTCTATGACACGCACGTGGTGGAACAGGATCTGGTCAACCGTCTCCAGGGGCCCAGCGCGGAGCACCTGCTGGGAACGGACGAGCTCGGCCGTGATATTCTGATGCGCCTGCTGTGGGGCGCGCGGTACTCCCTGTTTATGAGCCTGCTCTCCATCGGGGCCGCGCTTGTGTTCGGCGGGATGCTGGGCGCTGTGGCCGGCTACTTCGGCGGTCTGATCGACAATGTCATCATGCGCATTATGGACATCCTCTTGTCCATGCCCTCCATGCTGCTGGCGCTGACGGTGGTGGCCGCGCTGGGCACATCCACGTTCAATGTAGTGGTGGCCGTGGCAATCTCCTTCGTTCCCTCCTTTGCCCGCGTGCTCCGTTCCTCGGTGCTGCAGGTCAAGGAGAACGAATACATCGAGGCCGCCAGGGCCATCGGCGCCAATAATTTCCGCATTATCACCAAATTTGTGATTCCCAACTCCCTCGCTCCAATCATCGTGCAGGGGACGCTGGGCGTGGCAAACGCGATTTTGACGGTGGCCAGCCTGTCCTTCGTGGGCCTTGGCGTGCAGTCGCCGACACCCGAATGGGGCGCCATGCTCTCAAACGCCCGCACCTACATGCGCGAGGCCTGGCACATCACGGTGTTCCCGGGCATTGCGATCATGCTGGCGATCCTGTCGCTGAACCTGATGGGCGACGGTCTGCGGGATGCCTTAGATCCCAAGCTGAAGAATTAGAGCGGAGGTGAGTGCTTTGGAGGAACAGAAAAACTTGTTGGAGATCCGCGACCTGCGGATTGTCTATAACACGCAGGACGGCGTGGTGGAGGCCCTCAACGGCGCGAGCCTGTCACTGAAAGAGGGGCAGACGCTGGGGCTGGTGGGCGAAACCGGCGCCGGAAAGACGACCCTGGCCAAGGGGATCATGGGTCTGATCCCCCACCCGCCGGGCAAGGTGGTGGGCGGTGAGATCCTCTTCCAGGGAAAGGATCTGCTGAAAGCCACGGAGAAGGAGATGCGGAAGGTCCGCGGCGCGCAGATCTCCATGATCTTCCAGGACCCCATGACCTCCCTCAACCCCATTATGACCGTGGGGGAGCAGATCGAAGAGGTGCTGCGGGCCCACGGGAAAAACGCCAAGGAGGCTGTGGCCGGCGCAGGCGACATGCTGGAGATGGTGGGAATCCCCCGGGAGCGCGCCGGCGAGTATCCCCATCAGTTCAGCGGCGGCATGAAGCAGCGCATCATCATCGCCATTGCCCTGGCCTGCAACCCCACCTTCCTGATCGCCGACGAGCCTACCACCGCGCTGGATGTGACCATTCAGTACCAGGTTCTGGTGATGATGCAGCATCTCAAGGACCAGTTCAATACCTCCATGCTCATGATTACCCACGACCTGGGCATTGTGGCCCAGTTCTGCGACTATGTGGCGATCATGTATGCCGGAGAGATCGTGGAGTACGGAACGCTGCGGGATGTGTTCAAGAATCCCCTCCACCCCTACACGATCGGACTGTTCGAGTCGATCCCCCGGCTGGACGAGGATGTGGAGCGTCTCAAGCCCATTGAGGGGATGCCTCCCGACCCGACCCACCTGCCTCAGGGGTGCAAATTCAGCCCCCGCTGCAAATATGCCACCGAGGCCTGCCAGAACTGGAACTGCGAGAACTATAACGCGGGCGGTGAGCATACCGTGCGGTGCATCCGCTTCCAGCCGGATGCGCAGTCAGAGGAAGGAGGGTCCGAGCAGAATGGATAACAACAAGGTCCCCACGCTTCAGGTGGAGCATCTGAAGAAGTATTTCAAGACCAAGCGCGGCCTCCTCCACGCTGTGGACGACGTCTCCTTCACCATCCAGGAGGGTGAGACGCTGGGCGTTGTGGGTGAGTCCGGGTGCGGAAAGTCCACCCTCGGGCGCACGATCCTGCGCCTGCATGAGCCCACCGCGGGCAAGGTCATCTTCAACGGCAAGGATGTGTCCAAGTTCAACAAGCACGAGATGAAGCAGGCCCGCTCGGACATGCAGATCATCTTCCAGGACCCCTACGCCTCCCTTAACCCCCGCATGACCGTCAGCCAGGCCATCGCCTATCCGCTGATTGTCCAGGGGAAATATCACCCCTCCGACAAGGAGGGGATCGCCAAAAAGGTCAGCGAGATGATGGATCTGGTGGGACTGGCCCAGCGGCTGGTCAACACCTATCCCCATGAGCTGGACGGCGGCCGCCGGCAGCGCATCGGCATCGCCCGGGCCCTGTCCCTCAACCCCAAGTTCATTGTGTGCGATGAGCCGGTTTCCGCCCTGGATGTGTCCATTCAGGCGCAGATTCTCAACCTGATGCAGGATCTGCAGAAGCAGCTGGGGCTGACGTACATGTTCATCACCCACAACATGAGCGTGGTCAAGCACCTGAGCGACAACATCATGGTGATGTATCTGGGCCAGATCGTGGAGTTCTGCCCCGCCAAGCGCCTGTTCCAGAATCCCTGCCACCCCTATACCCAGGCGCTTCTCTCGGCCATTCCGGTCCCCGATCCCGACTACAAGGTTGAGCGTATCCTGCTGGAGGGAGAGCTGACCAGTCCGATCAATCCGGCGCCGGGCTGCCGCTTCGCCAAGCGCTGCCGCTACGCCTGCCCGGAATGCACCCAGAGCGACGTTCCCATGCAGGAGGTGGAGCCCGGGCACTTTGTGGCCTGCTGCCACCCCGGCAGGCGGTAACAGATTCTGATTCCCCCGGTACACCGGCCGCGACTCGCGGTTGATGAATATAACAAAAAGGAGAAAAGAAGAATGAAAAAATTGCTGAGTTTGCTGTTGGCACTGAGTCTGGCGCTGTCTCTTGTCGCCTGCGGTGGCAACAACGGCAACGAGGGAGGCGAGACATCCGACCCCACCGGCGGCGAAACCTCCGACACGCTGCGCATCGCCGTTGCCTCGGATATGACCTCCATGGACCCCCATGTCGGCAAGGAGATCGCCGCCGTGGTGGTGACCAACAACATCTTTGCCACGCTGCTGGCCAAGGATGAGAACGGTGATATCATCCCCTATGTGGCTGAGAGCTGGAACCAGGTGGACGATGTGACCATCGACTTCAAGATCCGGGAGGACATCACCTTCCACGATGGTTCCCCCTGCACCGCTGAGGATGTGGCCTACTCCCTCAACCGCGCCATCGACAGCGCTTATGTCTCCTACATCATCGACTACGCCAGCGAGGCGGAGGTCCTGGACGAGTACAATGTCCGTCTGCACCTGAAGGCCCCCTTCCTGGGCTCCCTGGTCAACCTGACGGTTCCCTTCACCGCCATTGTCCCCAAGGATATCGTGGAGAGCGATCCCGACGGATTCCTGGAGCACCCCATCGGCTGCGGCCCCTATGAGTTTGTGGAGTGGAGCCACGGCAACTACTGCAAGATCAAGGCTTACGACGACTACTTCCTGGGCAAGGCCAAGACCGAGAACATCATCTTCCGCATCATCCCCGAGGCATCCCAGCGCACCATCGCCCTGGAGAATGGCGAGGTCGATCTGATCTATGATCTGGCTGTGAACGACATTTCCATCGTGGAGAGCAACCCCGACCTGCAGCTCTATCAGAACGAGTCCGTGACCACCTGGTACCTGGCCCTGAACTGCCAGGACCCCATCCTGTCTGACGTCCGCGTCCGCCAGGCCATCGCCAAGGGCATCAACGTCCAGGAGATCATCGACAGCGTCCTGTATGGCGCCGGAACTCCCGCCAACTCCCTGATCCCGCCCTCCGTCATCGGCTATCCCGGCGAGGACATGCCCTACTACGAGCAGGATATCGAGGGCGCCAAGGCGCTGCTGGAGGAGGCCGGCTATGGCGACGGGTTTGAGATGGAGCTGGCCTATCAGGAGGACTCCACCCGCGCCGCTGTCTGCCAGATCCTGCAGGATCAGCTTAGCGAGATCGGTATTACGCTGACGCTGAACGCCTGCGACGGTTCCACCTACGCCTACCGCGCCAACGACGGCGAGTTCCAGATGATGTTCTTCTTCTGGATCTGCGCTGCCGGCCACGGCGACTATCAGCAGTACTCCCTGCTCCACTCCTCTCAGCAGGGCGCTGCCGGCAACCGCAGCTTCTACTCCAATCCCGAGGCCGACAAGTACATCATGGCCGCCCGCGAGACGATGGACGAGGAGGTCGCCCGGGAGAACTACCGCCAGCTGGAGGCCATTGTTGACGAGGATGTTCCCTGCGTGGAGCTGCTGTACACCACGCTGAACGTCGGCGCCACCAAGAAGGTCGTCGATTTCCAGATGGATCGGGCCGGTTACCACAACCTGGAGACGGTCGTCGTCTATGAGTAACGGCGGAACAGACCGCATCTGAAACCATACACACCCTGTGGGCGGGCCCGGCTTCGGCCGGGTCCGTCTGCAGGCGGGAGCAAGACTGCGTCTGCGTTGCCGCGCCGCGGCAGAAAGGAATTGCGCAATGAAACTACAGCATATGACTTGGCCCCAGGTAGAGCGGTACTTTGCCGGCAGCGACACCGTCATCATTGGCACGGGGAGCTGTGAAAACCACGGGATGCACATGCCTCTGGGGACCGACGCCCTGGTACCGGAGAAACTCATCGACCTGATCGAAGAGCAGGTTGACGTCCTGTGCGCGCCGGTGATTCCCTTTGGCAGCTGCGAATACTTTACAGACTTTCCGGGGTCTATTTCCCTGGGCGACGAGGTGCTCTATCAGGTTGTCTCCCGCGTGGCCGACGGTTTGTACCGCGCGGGGGCGCGCCACTTTGTCTTTGTGAACGGCCACGGCGGAAACAGCCCCGCCATTGAGCGGGTCTGCTATGGGCTGAGCAAGAAACAGGCCATCGGCGCGGTGATGAACTGGTGGAGCATGGCCGGTTCCTTTGACCCCGCCTGGGCCGGCGGCCACGGCGGCGGCGAGGAGACGGCGGCGATCCTCTATATCAATCCGGATTGGGTGGACCGCGGCGCCATGCACCCCGGAGACATTCTCGATGTATCTGACCAGATCAAGGCCGTGGCCCTGAAAAACGCGTCCTTCCGCGGGGTCCAGGTCCCGATCCCCCGGGATGCCCGGACCATCTGCCGCAACGGCTGGGTGGGCCCGGACGACATCCGGGAGGCTACCCCGGAGTGGGGCGAGAAGATGCTGACCACCATTGCCAGCTATATCGCCGACTTTATCCGGGAATTTTCCAAAGCTCCGCTGCGCTGAACGAGGCAGCCTCCCGCGGCGCGGCGTTGGGCCGCGCCGCGGGATTGATTTTTGAGAAGGAGGTGGGCGCGAAACCATGGCGATTACCACATCAGAGCCCCTGCTGGCGGAGGAGAACGGCTATTTTCAGCAGATCTGTCCGCCGGAGGGGGACCTGTCCTTTACGATGTCCGGCCGCTGCGGCATCTACCAGTGTCTGGAGGATATCAAGCTGCGCGACAAGAGGCGGGTGGCCTATCTGCCGATGTATACCTGCGAAACGGTGGCGGCGCCGTTTCACAAGGCGGGCTATACCATCCGGTTTTATGAGGTGGACCGGCAGCTGCGCAGTATCTTCGACCCGTCCGTGATCGATGAGATCAGCGTGCTCTCCCTGTGCGGGTACTACGGGTTTTGCAACTATGACCGCGCGTTTGTTCAGGCCTGCCATGACCGGGGCGTCGTCATTTTTGAGGATCTGACCCACTCCGCCTTCAGCGACGACGGCATCGATCCCCTCTGCGACTATGTGGCGGGCAGCTTCAGAAAGTGGATGGACATTTCCAGCGGCGGCTTCGCCGTCAAGCGCGGGGGAAAATTCGCCATCGCCTGCCAGCCGCCGAATGAGGAGCACCTGGCGCTGCGCCGGGCGTATCTCGCCACCCACAGCATGGACGCCTTCTGGGGGGCGGAGATGATGCTGCGCCAGATGTTTGATCTCTACCAGGGCGACGCGGATTCCGAGTACCTCATGCGCCACGCGGATCTGCCGCGGATCAAACAGCTGCGCCGGGAGAACTATCAGACGCTGCTGGACGCGCTGCCCCGGGACTTGCGGGGACTCCGGCCGGTCTTCCCAGAGCTGACGCCCCAGGCGGTACCCAGCCACGCCAGCTTCTACGCGGAGGACCGGGAGCGCTTCCTGGGCTATCTGACCCAGCAGGGCATTCCCTACAAGGTGTTCTGGCCGGTGGGCCCCCTGGTGGATCTGACCGGGCACGAGACGGTCCGGTATGTATATGAGCACATCGTCTCCCTCTTCTGCGATCAGCACTGCAGTCGGGAGGACATGGCGCGTCTGGCCCGGGTTCTGGCAGCTTATCCCGGATGAACAGGGCCCGGCTTCCGAAACTTCGGAAACCGGGCCCTGCTTTTTCGTTTTTGCCGGGGGGCCGGCGCCCAAGACGCCGGCCCCCGCTGATCTCTTTTTGAAGGTAGATGCCCAGGGGGATCAGTCGATGATCTCCATGGGACGGCCGCAGCAGTAGGGAATCAGGTCCCCGGCTTTTACCTGCTGGGTCTTGTTGCAGATGGTGCAGTACACCTCGCAGTCAAAGGGGGCCCGCAGCTCAGGGGCAGCGTTGGCCTCCTCCTCGGTGAGCCCGTCGATGTGGAAGCGGGCCACGTTGGCGCCGGTGGCGGGCTCATAGGTGCCGATGGGAGAGAGCTTCTTGTTGTCGCCCACACAGTTGCCCATCTTGATCCACAGGGCCTCCAGCTGGCTGGTTTCAATGGCGTTTTCGGGAATAAACTCCACGACCGCCTTGTCCATCTTCACTTTCATAGCGCAGATCTCCTCTCAGGGTAAATGGATTCAGGGATTACTCCGCGGCAAACTGGTCCTTGCCCACGCCGCACAGGGGGCATACAAAGTCCTCGGGCAGGTCGCTCCACTTGGTGCCGGCGGCAATGCCGTTATCGGGATCGCCCAGAGCCTCGTCATAGACATAGCCGCACACTTGACAGACGTACTTCATGGTTTTTTCCTCCTCATGTTTTGTAACGGGTTCAATTTTTTCAAAATCCGCAATACCGTGCTTGCAGATGGGGCATACGAAATCCTCGGGCAGGTCCTCCCCCTCGTAAATATAGCCGCAGATGATGCAGCGCCAGCCGGTCTGCCCCTTCTTTTCCTCCGGCTTGGGCTTGATATGGGACTGATAGTAGGCATAGGTACAGCTGGGCACATCCGAGAACTTCTCCGCGTCCGTGACCTCCGCCAGGAACATGGTGTGGGTCCCCAGGTCCACCGTCTCAAACACCTTGGCGGCGATATAACCGTTGGTATCCCGGCTCTCCAGATACATCACACCGTTGCCCCCGCGGCGCAGGCCCATATAGTCCCCCATCTTGTCCGTATCCCGGCCGGACTGGAAACCGAAGTGCCGGAACGTGTCAAAGGATGCCTGCTGGGAGAGGATCGACACGTTGAACACGCCGGTGCGCAGGATCATATCGTGGGTATAGTTCCTCTTGTTGACCGTGATGGACACCCGCAGGGGTGAATCGGTCACCTGCTGCAGGGTGTTGATGATGCAGCCGTTGTCCTTGCCGCCCTCTCTGGCGGTGAGAATGAAGAGTCCGTAGGTGATCTGGAACATGACCTGAGTATCCATCCCAATTCCTCCTCTTTCCAGTATAGTATTACTATAGCAGACCCGGCGGCCGGCTGTCTGTTGCAACAGCAACACTTTTCGTCGCTTTTTTTGAAAGGGAGGGAAAATTTTCCAGTTGCTGCCGCCGCTGACCCCGGACTAGTATCTCCCGTTCCGCCCCGCGTCATTCTCCGCAGGGAATCAGGGGAACAGCCTTGCCCGCAGCCCCGCGCTGGGGGGAGGCGAGGTAAAGTTTGAACGGCTTGTGAATATTTTGTGAACCATTTTTCCAGGGACTTGACAGAACGTATATCCCTGGTAAAATGAAGATGTGCACGAAAGATTGTTTCTTTTTCTTTTCTCCCTCTCTCTATTTTCTTTGAAACAAAGGTCCGGGTACCAGCTGGTACCCGGACCTTTGTTTTCTGATTTGACAAAAAAGTTATGGTTGGAGAGGCCCGCGTGCCCGCTCAGGCCTGGGCGTCCGCCACCTCATACAATCCATCCAGCACGGTCCAGCCCTGCACAAAGGGACGCATCAGATTCCAGTATCCCGCCCCGTGGAAGCCGTATTCCGCCACCAGGCGCAGCTTGGCCGCCGTGCTGCGGCCGTCCTCAAACCACACCATATGGGCCCGCCCATCCTCCGCGGTGTAGGAAAAGAAGGGGGACTGGACCGTCTCGTCGTACTGGATCTCCGCTCCGTAGCGCACGGCCAGGGCCACTGCCTCCTGGTTGGAGAGGGAGCGGCCCCGCGTCTCCCCCATCCGGAAGGGCAGAGGCCAGTCGTACCCGTAGTTGGGAACGCCCAGGAGGATCTTGCCCGGAGGGATCTCTGTCACCGCGTAGTCCAGAACCTGGCGGACCTGCGGCAGGGGGGCCACCGCCATGGGCGCGCCGAAGGCATATCCCCACTCATAGGTCATCAGCAGTACAAAGTCCGCCGCCGCGCCCAGGCCGGCGTAGTCGTGGCCCTCGTAGAGCGCCCCCTCCTGACCGGCGTGGGTCTTGGGCGCCAGCGCCACCAGCACCGGGTAGTTCATCGGGGCCAGCTCCCGCCGGAGCGCTTTGACAAGGTCCACATAGGCCTGCCGCTCCGCCGCCGGAATGAACTCGAAGTCCAGGTCCGCCCCCCGGTAGCCCCGCTGCCGGATCACCGAGAGCACCTCCTCCACAAAGGCGCACCGGGTCTGGCCGTCCGAGAGCACCAGGCTGCTGCGCCGGTTGTCGAACTGCCCCCCCTCCGTCATGGAGGACAGATGCATCAGCGGCAGACTGCCCAGCGTCCGGGCCGCCGCAAGCAGGGGGCCGTCCTCCAGGGGCAGCAGATTTCCCCCGGCGGTGATGCCGTAAGTAAACGGGGTCAGGCAGCTCATATAGGGCAGCGACAGATCCAGCAGCCGCCGGTCGATGAAGGGATAGGCGTAACTGTTGGTGGTAATGGTGCCGAGCTTCTCCCCCAGATAGGAGATCACCAGGTTTTCCCCCGGCGTCAGATGGTCCCGTCCGCCCAGCTGAACGTTGCGCCGGTAGAGCTGCCGCACCGTCACGCCGAAGGTCCGGGCGATGGATGTCAGGGTATCCCCCTGGCGAACGGCATAGACCTCCCGGGGAAACCGGACCGTCAGCGTCTGTCCCACCGCCAGGGCCCCGGTGTCCGGCACGCCGTTGTCCACCATGAGCCGCCGGGGGTCCACGCCGTACTGCCGGGCGATGGCGTAGACGGTTTCGCCCCTGCGCACCACATGAATGATCACCGCAATTCACCTCCGGGACATCCTATGCCGCCGGGAAGACTGGTATGCCGCCGTTTTCAGAACCGGCGAGGCCGGAGGGCAAACACCCTCCGGCCTCGGCCAGTTCACAGCTTGTAGCCCAGCGCCTCGGAGATGCGGCGGGCTGTCTCCGCCAGCTGGGGCTTGATCTCGGTTTCAACGCGCTCGGTGGTCATCCGGCTCACCGGCCCGGTGACGCTGATGCCGGCGATGATGCTGCCGGTGTAGTCCCGGATGGGGCAGGCCACGCAGCGGGAACCGATCTCGCACTCCTCGTTGTCGTAGGCGAAGCCCTCCCGGGCCGCCCGCTCCAGCTCCGCCAGAAGCGCCGCCTTGGTGGTGATGGTGTGCTCGGTAAAGCGCGGCAGCCCCCTCTCCCGGATCAGCTTGTCGATCTGCTCCTCAGAATAGGTCAGCAGACGGAGCTTGCCGTTGCCGGTGCAGTGCATGGGGCTGACGTTGCCGATGTGCTGCATGCTCATCAGCGTCTGATCCGGACCGGTGGCCACGTCGATATACACCATGGTCATATCGTGCTCCACCGAGACGCACACCCCCTCGTGGAACCGCTGGGACAAGTCCACCAGATAGGGGTGGGTGATGGTCTGGAGCTCGGTCTTGCTGTTGTGCTGATTGGCGATGCGGCTGATTTTATAGGTCAGATAGTATCGGGCGGTATCCTTCTCCTGCGCCACATAGCCGCAGCTCTGAAGAGCGGCGAGAAAGCGCAGTGTGGTGCTGGCGTTCAGCTCCAGGGCGGTGCTGATATCCCGCAGACGCATGGGGTCCCGGGACTGGGCCAGCAGTTCAATGATGGCCAGGGCCTTTTCCGTGGAGCGGTTGCTCCCCGCTCCGCCCTTTTTCTTCTCCTCATCGGGCATATGATCGCTCCCATTCTGATCTTTTTCCCCATTTTATCACAGCCCCGCTGGATTGTCCACCGAAATTTCAAATAGTAAAACGTCCTTTTGCCTCCCCGGCGCCGGCCGATTTCTCCATTGACAGGCCCGCCCCCCAGGACATACAATAGAAAAAACAGGCCGGTGCGCTCCGCTGCCGGCTCCCGGGATAAAAAGCGGAATGGCTGCCCGGTTTTCTGCCGGACAGCCATTCCCTCTATCCATTTTCCGGATCACGCAATGACCTTTTGTGTCGCCATATAGTGAACCAGTCTTCCCGCGTCCTCACTGCAGTTGCTCTGCACGCAGATTCTCTCGATCCCGGTTTTCGGCGCCATCCATTTCATAAGCGCCTGGATCTCTTTGTTGTTGCGCAGGTCGCGGACGGACTCGTCAGGGAGCTCCAGATACACCGGCTCCCGGCAGGAGTCCACAAGCTCGAAGAACTGGTTCATGTCGTGGACATTGTAAAAGGTCAAGGCAAACTTCCGACTGGACATTGATCGCACCTCCTTACGGTTTCTGGTGTAAGAATACCGCCTTTTGATTCCGGATACAATAAAAAACCAGACCTGCACTGTCAAAAAACCGACCAAGTGAGGGGAGGGACTGCCATGCCCATACAGGATTGCGGCATCAACGTCAGCCGGGACCGGCGGGAGCTGAAGCTCCACGGCACCGCCGAATTTCCCTGCGCCGGATACGCCAACACCATCACCAGCCGGGCCGGCCACCGGATTCCATGGCACCGCCACGAGGAGATCGAGGTGCTCTATCTGGCCTCCGGTTCCCTGGAGCTGTGCCTGCTGGGCCGCACCAACCACCTTCGGGCCGGCGACGGCGCGTTCATCAATACCAATGTGCTCCACATGGCCTGCTCCGTAGACCGGTGTGAGCTGTGTTCCCTGGTGTTTCGGCCCAGCCTGATCGCCGGAGCGGCGGACAGCGTTTTTGAGAAGAAGTACGTCCGCCCCCTCATGGAATCTCCCGCGGCAAAGGGCATCCTGCTGCGGCGGGGGACCGAGGAGGACGACGCGGCCCTGGCGCAGCTGGAGGCGGCCTTCCAGGCCATGTCCGGCGCCGAGCCTGGCTATGAATTCGCCGTCCGCGGCCATCTGAGCCACCTGTGGTACCTGCTCTACGCCCGAAAGGAGCCGGACCTGGCGGACAGCCCGGTCCATGTCTCTCCCACGGATACCGTCCGTCTGAAGGCCATGCTGGACTTTATCCACGCCCACTATGCCCAGGCTCTGACCCTGGAGGACATTGCCCAGGCCGCCAACATCGGGGAACGGGAGTGCCTGCGGTGTTTTCGCCGGACCATCGATCTCTCCCCCAAGCAGTATTTGCAGCAGTACCGCATAGCCGAGGCGGCGGTGTTCCTGCGGGAGAGCGATCTCACCGTGGCGGAGGTGGCGTCCCGCTGCGGGTTTGACAGCCCCAGCAACTTTGCCCAGACCTTCCGGAAATACTACCACTGCTCTCCGAGGGATTACCGCCGGGACTATCAGGCGGGGCGGCCCGGCCACGGCGTCCTCACCGCCGACTTCACCGGCCCGTCCAGCCCGGTCTGAGCCCGGCGGGCGGGACGGCAAGATCCATTGCCCGGTCCTGTGCACCTTCAAGCCGGTACACGGTATAGGTGTACCGGCTTTTTTCAAATCAAAGCGGCGGGCCACTTTGATTTAAGACATTTCCTTTCTCTTCATCGGAAAGCGTTCCCCGCTTTCCGATGAGAAAAACGCCCCTCTGCGCGCACGGCCCTGCGGGCCGCACACTGGAGGGGCGCAAAGTGTTTTTTCCAAGGCGCATGTCCTTGGAAAAAACAAATCCGGAAAGGGCCGGTGACAAAATCCGACTACAGAAAGGAATTTTCGACATGAACTATACCCAAAATTATCACCTGCCCCAGTGGGTGGAGAGCGACCGGGTCCTCATGGAGGACTTCAACGACGCCTGCGTCACCCTGGAAAACACCCTCACCGACCACGGCCAGACCCTGGACACCCTCCAGGCCGCCGACGCCGCCAACACCGCCGCCCACGCGCACTTCGGCAACTGTCAGCTCTATCTGCTCTCCTATGTGGGCACCGGCGGCAGTTCCTGCGCCTTCTCCGTCCCCGGCAATCCGGTCATGGCCATGGCCCTGGGCGCCAGTCAGGCCATCTGGGGCATGCGGGGCCTGAGCAGCGGCGCGAGCTTCTTCGGCGGGGACAGCTGCCTGATCTCCGTTTCCCTCACCCAGGGCGCTGTGTCCTGGACCTCCTCCCTGGCAAACCAGGGGGCCTGCAACAGCCAGGGCTTCCCCTTTGTGCTGCTGGTTCTGCTGGAAAAATAAAAAAGGAACAAGGCCCACGGCAGAACGCCGTGGGCCTTGTGCTTGCTGGGGAAGGTGAACCCTGTGGGAAATTACTTGGTGAGGCTGGTCATGGTCCAGTCCACACGCATGGTAGCGATGACGTTGGTGCCAGTCGCATCCTTGATCTCCAGCGTACGGGCGCAGGTCTGGACCTTGCCGTCCGCGCTGTTCAGAGTCTGCTGATCGTTCCGGAAATAGCCGGAGCTGATCTCAATGACAGTGCCGGTGGTGCTGTTGATATCCAGGCCCAGCAGTGCTTTGGCATCCCGCTGGATGGCGGCGGACAGAGCGTTCACATAGGCGTCGCCCGTCTTGTTGCCCCAGTACTCGCCGGCAACCGTGGTGACCTCAGGCGTGAGGTAGAAGGTCGTCACAGTATCAGAACCGCTGGGACCCATCGTGTACCAGAGCTGATAGCTCTTGCTCTCGACCATCTCCTTGACCAGATTGGCCTGACGCTGTGCCTCAGTGAGGCTGCTCACCGTCATGCTGGTCACCGGCTCGGTCACCGTATAGGTGAAGTTGATGGTGCTGCCGTCGCCCTTGATCTGAGCGCCGACCGCGTTGCCGTTCACCATGAGCTGATAGTAGGTGTTCGCCGCGCCTGTGGTGCTATAAGTCAGGGTGGTACCTCTGATGACCTTGCTGCCGCTGGGGACATTGACAGCAGACCCGTTCTTCACGCAGGTGACGGAGGTACCGCCGCTGTGGTTGACCACATAAGCAGTCGCGACCTTCATGTCGGTGCCGGAGGTGGCAGTCTTGTTCCAGGTGCCGGAGCCGCTGGCGTTGGTCTGCTTGCCGACGGAGTCAAACACGTTCTGGGTTTCCACATACCAGGTGTTGGGCGCCAGACCGGTCACGGTGCCCCAGGCGCTGCCCACATCCTGGTACTTGTAGATGGTGTTGTTCGCCCAGAAGGCCACAACCTCCTGCTGGACATAGGTCATGATCATGAAGGGGTAGCTGGCCAGCCGGAAGGTACCCGCGCCATTGATATCGTAGGTGAGGACCTCGATATCCTGGCCGAAGTAAGTCTCCAGGTTGGTTTCCACCTGGTTGCGGTCATAGCGGGTGCCGTACCAGCGCAGGGTAGCGGTCTGGCTGGTGCTGTTGTAAGTCACAACATCATAGCCGTTGTTGGTGGGCAGGTTGCTGCCGCCGCCGATGTACATGGTGGTGTCGGAGATGATGACAGCCCACTGGGCAACGCCCTGGCTGTTCAGCACGGCCACGATACGGCCGGCGAACTGGGTGCCGTCCTGGGCGGTGTTGGCGTCAGCCAGCAGACCCTCCACGGCGTTCAGGCTGGTGTTGATGGTCTTGGGCTCCACCTTGCCGCCGCGGACGCCTTCTCTCTGTACCAGGACCACGGGAGCGCTCTCAGAGGCGAAGGTCAGGCCCACGTCGTTGCCGCCCTTGTTGGTCCACAGGGTGCGGCCGGTGAGGGTGAAGGTGCCGTTGATGCGGTTGCCGGTGGTCTGGCTGCAGGTGGTGTGCTCATCGTGGAGGTAACCGCCGTTCACGGTGTGGCCCACATCATAGATATCCTCGCCGTTGATGTTGGCAGCCTTGTTGGAGTAGATATCGCTGTTGGCGATGGACTTCACGTCAGTGACATACTCGCCGTCATAGCGCAGCTCCTGGACGTGATACTTGTTCAGAGCGGTGAACACGCTGGGATACTCAGTCTTGGCCTGCAGGGTGGTCTTGACGCCGTCCACCACCGCGTCGAACTCCCAGTAGTAGTAGCCGTCGCTCTTGAGCTCCTCGCTCTTGGCGGTGGACAGGATGTAGGCGTAGTTGTTCACGCCGCCCTTGGCATCGCCCAGAACGATGGAAGCGATGATGTAGTTGTCGCTGTCATACAGGGTGTAGACGTAATCGGGAACCTGCTTCTTGACGTCGGGCGTCATCTCGATCTCCACGCTCTGCACGCCGGTGTACAGGCCGGTGACGTCCACGATGGCGTCCTCATACTGCGTGCCAGTGCCGGGAGTGCCGCCGCTCCAGGTGCTCTCGTCCACCTTGCCGGCCTCCACTGTGATGAACACGGAGTCATCGTTGCCGTAGGCGCGGGTGGTGTGGAAGTGGGTGTCATCCACGTAGACATAGTCGCTCTTGATGGTGGTCAGAGCGGCGCTGTAGTTGGTGGCGAAGCTGCGGGTGGCGGGCTTCAGGGTGTAGACGCCGTTGGACTCGGTGTAGGTGTACCAGTTGTTCTCGCTCTGGTCGCCGTCGCCGCTCCACTGGGTGAAGTAGCTGTTGGTGCCGTCCACCTTGTCGATGTTCTTGTTGGTGTTGGTGACGTTGACGGTGATCTCCTTCATGGTGCCGTCCAGGAAGATGGCGCCGGCCTGGGCGGTCTTGATGGAGATGTGGCTGGTGCCGCGGTCATAGCCGGTGATGAACACGTAGTTCAGCGTGCCCTCATACAGATCCACGCCGATGGCATAGCCGTACTGATCCAGGTACACATTGTAGCTCATGTCGGTCAGCAGCTGCTGATCGTAGGCGTTCAGGACCTCGTTGTCGTAGTGGGCCTCAGCGCTGGCGCTGTACTCCTCACCGTCGGCGGTGAGCTTGGTGAAGAAGCCGTTGCTCTGGCTGAACTTGGAGATGGTCACGTCGGAGAGGATCTCCACATCGGAAACCTTCACAACCTCCAGATTGGCGGAGCTGCCGGTGTTCTTGCCGGACATGTTGACCAGGACGAACTGATCCTCCGTCAGATCCACGATGTTGGCCACGTCGGCCACATCCACGATCTTGGTCACGCCGGTGGAGTTGGTGAACACCTTCAGGGAGGCAGTCTCACTGGACTCGTTGTAGTCGGCGTTGGCCTGAGCCAGCCAGGTGTTGATGGAGGTGATGACGATTTCCTCGTCGTCGTGATCCACGAAGACCTGGGTCAGCACGCCGTCACCGGTGGTGCCGTACTCCACGTTATTGCCGCGGATCATGTTCTTGGCGTTGATCTCGGTGTTGACCACGCCGTCCACATAGTAGGTGAGGCCGTACTTCTCGATGGTGGAGCGGCCCAGCAGATCATACAGCTGACGGCCGGTGACAGCCTCGGTGTAGGTGCCGTTGGCAAGGAGCAGGTCATAGTCCACATAGGTGCCAAGCTCGGTGTTCTCGTACACCCAGGTGTGAGAGGGACGCTCAAAGTCGTCCGTCTCGCGGACCAGGCGCAGGCGGGGGAAGTACTTCTCGCCGAACTCCACGGTGTAGTCGTTGGAGTTGGAGAGCTGCCGGTCATCGATGCGCTGCTCACGGGCCAGGGTGGTGGTGACGTAATAGGCGTCGCCGCTGCCGATGGACACCTCAGCGCCGTTGACGG